>CBRGOK010000387.1:0-4502 GCA_967798035.1 uncultured bacterium | reverse complement strand
CCCCCCGTCCCGCCCGGCGTTCCGAAGCCGGCGCCCCCGCCTCCCAGGCCCGGGGCCCCGCCGCAGCCGGGCCAATGGCCGATACCGCGGAAGCCGGTCTGGGAGGGGCCGCCGCCCGGGCCTCCGGCCCCGCCTCCCGCGGTCAGGCCGAAGGAGTGGGCGGCGCCGGGCAAGCCGTCGGCCCGGATCGTCCCCGCGATGTAGAAATCGCCGAGGACGACGACCCGGAGGGGCCAGACCCCGGAGACCTGGACCTCGAGGTCCGGCGGAACGACGACCGGGCCGGAGAGGACGAGGAGGCCGGGATTGCCCGTCGTGGAGAGGGAGAGGATGACTTGCGCGAAGATCGGAGACATGGCTCGATTCTTCGGACGCTTGCGCGATTCCCTTCGCCCCTACCTGGATGAGGAGCGGGTCACGGGCACCCGCGAGGGCGTGAACCCTATCCCATGACCAGGAAACCGGAAAGGGTCTCTCCGGCGCTCGCCGGCGACCCGGTCTCCCTCCTCCGCCGGCACCCCGTCGTCACCCTCACGCGCGCCGCCGGGATCCCCTCCGTGGTCGAGACCGTCGCCGGAGGCGCGATCCGAGGGAGCTGGTGGGGGCATCCCGCGGGAAGGCGGATCTTCGCGTTTTCTTCGGCCCTCGCCGCCTCCCCCGAGGTCCTGACGACCCGGCTCGTCGACGGAAAGGTCACCTTCGTCCACCGGGCGCTCTGGCCGGCCCTGCTCCGGGTCGTGACCGATCCGGGCTGGCGCGACCTCGCCGAACGAGGCCTCACCCCGCGTGCCCGCCGGCTCCTCGAGGCGGTCGAGCGGTCGGGCGAGTTGCGCCTCGACCGCTGGGACGCGGGTCGTCGGCTCGGGAGACGGGCGCTCGCCGCCGCCCGACTCGAGCTGGAGAGCGCCGCCCTCGTCCTCGGGACGGAGGTCCACACGGAGAAGGGGAGCCACGCGATCGCCCTCCGCTCCTGGTCGCGCGTCGCGGATCAGGCCCTGCGCGAGGAGGCGGACCAGGTGTCGTTCGACGAGGCCCAGCGGGCGATCCGGGAGGCGTGCGGCGGTCTTCCCACGTCCGTCGTGTCGGTCGTGGCGCCTCGCCTCGGGGGTCGGGCGCGCCGGAAGCCGACCTCGGACCGCGGGAGGCGGAGACGACGGGAACCGTGACGACCTCCTCGTGCCGGGTGGGACCTACGGGGCCGGAGAAAGCAACCGGCCCACCCCCCCCTCAGCGACGCAAGCGAAAGCGGGAGATCGAGCGCGCCGCGTGGTGCCGGCCGTTCGTCGCGTGGGCGTCGATCGGCGGCAGGCTCGGGCAGTCCCCACGGACGCGCGCGGCGTCGGCGGGCCGCAGAGGAGCGAGCCTCGCCGTGAAGTGGCGCAGCACGTCCCCCGCCTCGAGGATCCGCAGGCCGGCGATCGCCTCGCGCCTCGCGGAGAGCCTCCGGAAGGCCTCGGCGACGTAGGCGAGGTGGGAGCCGTTGTAGACCCGGCGGGGGATCGCGAGTCGCAGGAGCTCGGGCCGCGGCCGCGAGTCGGTGCCGTTCGGAGCGCCGAACATGAGGCTCCCCACCTCGACCCCGCGCACGCCCGCCTCGAGGTAGAGCGCGCACCCGAGCGCTTGGCCCGGGAACTGGGACGGCGAGAGGTGCGGCAGGAAGGTCCCGGCGTCGACGAACACGGCGTGGCCTCCGAACGGACGGACGCAGGGCACCCCCGCCGACTCGAGGGCCTCCCCCAGGCGGTGCACCTGTCCGACCCGGTGGGCGAGGTGGCGTTCCTCGAGCGCCTCGCGCAGGCCGACCGCGATCGCCTCGAGGTCGCGCGCGGCGAGGCCGCCGTAGGTCGGGAAACCCTCGTGGAGGACGAGGACGCGGCGCGCCTTCTCCGCCAGGGCCCGGTCGCGGAACGCGAGGAACCCTCCCGCGTTGACGAGGGCGTCCTTCTTCGCGCTGCAGGTGCAGCCGTCGGCGAGGTCGAAGTAGGTCCGCGCGATCTCCCGGATCGTTCGCCCCCGGAGCGCCGGGTCGCGTTCCCGGGCGAGCCAGGCGTTCTCCGCGAAGCGGGCGGCGTCGAGGAAAAGGGGGACCCCGAAGCGGTCGCAGGCCGAGCGCACCTCCCGCAGGTTCCCGAGGGAGACCGGATGCCCTCCCGCCGTGTTGTTCGTCATCGTGACGAGGACGAGCGGCGTCCGCGCCGCCCCCGCTCGCGCGAGGGCGCGCTCGAGGGCGCGGACGTCGAGGTTCCCCTTGAAGGGGAAGGCGGAGGCGAGGTCGCCCGCCTCGGGCGCGGGCAGGTCGAGGGCGAGCGCTCCGGCGTGCTCGATGTGGGCGCGCGTCGTGTCGAAGTGCGTGTTCCCGGGGACGACCGACCCCGGCCGCGCGAGGACCTCGAAGAGGACCTTCTCCGCCCCGCGCCCCTGGTGGGTGGGAAGCACCTCCGGGAATCCCGTGACCTCCCGGACCGCCGCCTCGAACCGGCCGAAGGAGGCCGAGCCGGCGTAGGCCTCCTCGCCCCGCATCAGGCCGGACCACTGCGCCGCCGACATCGCCGAGACTCCGCTGTCGGTGAGGAGGTCGACGGTGACCTTCGAGGCGGGGAGCCGGAAGAGGTTCCAGCCGGCCCTCCGGAGCGCGGCCTGCCGCTCCGCGCGAGTCGGGAAGGGGACCGGCTCGACGACCTTGGCGCGCCAGGGGTCGGGGGGAGGGATCTCCGCGTCCGGGAAGGGGTGCCGGCTCATGGCGAGGGCGGGAGGCGGGATCCGGCCCAGCAAGAGGCGAACCCCCTCGGGTCGCCCCGGCGCACCGCCGGTTTTCCCACGGCCTCGGCGCTTTTTCGCCTCGCGTCCCGAAAAAAAGAGCCCCGCGCGCTCTATCGGGGACGGGTCACCTCGAGCATCCCCCCGAGGTCCAGCTCGAACCCCGCCCGCGCCTCGCGGCCCCGGCCCGTGAAGTCGAAGAAGAGCCAGACCGGCCGGTCGGGCCGGGGAAAGGGGAGAGGCTGGGGAAGGAAGGGAGACCTGAAGAACACCGCGAGATCCACCGCGAAGAGGATGGAGACTTCCGGAGGAACCCGGGAGAGCCATTCGCGGACCCGTGGCGGCGGGGCGGTCCTTCCCCCCGCCGAGAGATGATCCAGGGAGCGGCGCATCGAGTTCGGGGAACGGGGACCGATCGCGGTGACGAAGAGGTCTCCGACGACCGCCGCGCAGACCCTGGAGTTCTCTCCGGTCCACATCCGGAGGAACTTTGCGGCCGGCGAGTCCTCGTCGCGCGCTTCCTGGACGAAGGGACGCTCCACGACCGCGTGCCCGGAGTGCTCCCAGCGCGTCGGCTCGCCGACCTCCAATCGGAACGGGGCCTCCTCCGCGTTCCGGAAGAACCCGGAGAGGGAGGCGAGCTTGTCGAAGTACTCCTGCCCGGCGCGGAAGGCCCCCTCCGGGTCCTCGCACTGGAAGAGTGAAAGGAGGTCCACGCCCTCCGGTGCGAGGCGGGCGGCGCCGACCGCGACGCCGGGGAAGGAACCCATCCGCTCCGAAACCGCTCGCAGCTCGCTCCGGGAGGGTTCCGCGAGGCCGTCGACCATCCAGTCGAACATCGGTGCAGCCAGTTCGGGCGCCGGTCCCCTCGACGTCGAGAACTGGAGGAGCATGTCCCCCGATTCGGGGAGGCGATCGAGGAGGATCGGGCTGGCGGGGAGGCGGGCCAGAGCCGCCTCGGCGCGCGACCCTTCGCGAACGCGGGCCTCCGCCTCGAGGCGCAGCCGACCTTCCCGGAGGTCGAGCGCGAGCTCCGCCCGCTCGGTACCGAAGATCGCGTGTCGCGCTCCGCGAGACATGGCCTCCGCGACCTTGCTCGTGGGCGGCGGCGGGACCTTCGATCCGGCGGAAACCGTCTGCGGGAGCTCGATCATGAGCTGTTCCCACTTTCGGAGGCCGGAGTCGATCGCGTTGCGGTAGCGGTCGACGAGACGCCGGGCGTCGACGACGACGTGGAGGGCACCCTTGAGCGCCGGCGCCAGCTTCGAGGAGGCCCCATGCGGTTCGCACCGCCGTAGCGCCGCCTCCGAGGTCGAGAGGACCGCGGTCCGGCCGTGGATCGCGATGGGCCCGCCAGAGAGCGTCGCCGGCGCGGCCCCTTCCGCCTTCAGTGGGAGGAGCCAGACGGGAACGGCTCCGGCGTCCTGCTCGAGGAGGACGAGGCCGACTGGCGCGTCGGGGTCGATCGCCTTCGGATCCAGGAGTCCCGCCGCCTTGGCGAGGGTGGACTGGAGGCCCAAGCCCGACCTCCGGTGTCGGGAAGGGGGGAGGAAGTCGCCGAGCTCCTCGAACTCTTCGGTGAAGGACTCGATCGACTCGAGGGAGGCGAAAAGGAGCGCGTCCTCCGGGACGAAAGCGAGGGGGTCGTCGGGGGGCGGGGTCCTCCCGCATCCCGTCGCGAGGACAGAGATCCCGGTCGCGAGGAACAGCCACGAGCGCATCGAGACCCTCCTGCGGGAGCCGCG
>CBRGOK010000386.1:0-4503 GCA_967798035.1 uncultured bacterium | reverse complement strand
CGTCCACCGGCGCGACGCGCTCGAGCGCGGGATGGGGGACCTCGTCGCGATCGCGGACGGCGGCTCGGAGGAGGGCTCTCCCGAAGGGCGGCGGGCCCTCGCGCTCGAGACGGCGCGAGAGGAGGAGCCGATGGAGAGGGCCGCGCTCGACGCGACCTGGGACCTCCTTTCCCGCGACGCTCCGCGGATTTTCCACGTGCTCGCCGGCGTCGAGGACGAGCCCCCCGACCGCTCCGACTCCGCGCTCGCCCTCGGGCTGGCGGAGTTCCGGGCGGGCCGGTACGCGGAAGCGCGCGCCCGCTTCCGCGAGGCGGCCGCTGCGCCAAGTGCACTTCGCGCTGGACTCCTCGCGGCCGCGTGCGACGACCTCTCGGGGAAGCCGCTGGAGGCCGCGCGTGCCCTCCTCGCCGTCGACCTCTCCCGCCTCGGCGCTTGGTCGGAGCTTCGCGAGTTCGCGGGTCGGATGATCTCCCAGGCCTTCCGGCGGATGGAGGCCGAGCCGGCGGGCTCTCTTCCGCTCGCCGAGGAACTCGCCAGCCTCCTCCCGCCGGAACGGGATCGGCCGGAGCACTCCGCACGCGGCGAGTGGTGGATGGCGAATGGCGATGGCGAGCGCTATCCGCGACCGGAGGGCGAGGCCCTGCGCGACCCCGACGCCTGGCGTCTGTGGTGGCGCACCGCGCGGCACGATCTCGACCGCCGCGAGGGGCGCTTCGCCTGGCGGCAGGAGGAGGATCGCTGACTCGGGCGCCTACTTCTTAGGGGTCAGGCGGACCTCGACCGAGGTCGTGCCCCCGGGATCGACGTGCACCGATCGCCGTCCGCTCGACGCGTCCGAGTCGACGCTCACGTCGTACTCGCCCCACGCGAGTCCCTCGAACACGTGGTAGCCCTCGGCGTCGGCAGCCGTCGGGACCTCCGGCCGCGACGCGATCTCCGTCTCCTCGACTTGCACGCCCGTGACGCGGTACGCCCCCGACAAGACGACCGGCCTCGGCCGCGTCTGATCGAATGCGTTCCGATTCCGGCGCGACTGGAAGAGGGGGAGGATGGCGACGGGCTTCCCCCCACGGGAAAGGAGGATCTCCCCGTTCGCCATCGCGGATCCGTCCGGGAGCAGGGCCCGAATGCGCAGCCGACCCGCGCGCGCGAGGGCGACCTCGATTGCGTTCGACCCTTCCTCGAGATGGATCCGCAGATTCCCCGTCGGCTCGAGACCGGAGGCGGAGATCGACAGGTCGTGCGCGCCCGCCCCGCCCTCCCGGAAGGAGAACCGTCCATCCCCGTCGGTGGCGACCTCTCCGACCGAGTAGCCCTGCACGCGGATCGCTTCCCCCTCCGTCACCCCCACGGCGTCGAGCCGGATTCTTGCGCCCGGGACCGGCGTGCCGAGGTCGTCTGTCACCCGCCCCGAGAGGGCGGCGACCGTGGGTCGGGGGAGAGCGATATCGATTCCGCTCCGCCACTCCCCCGGACGGAGGTCCTCGCAGATCTCCGCGGTCCCGCGTCGGCGCCCGGTCGCGAGGAGTTGGACGCTGCCGTCAGGGACGAGGAAGTCGAACGTCCCATTCGAGGAGAGCGTCGCCCGGCCGGCCAGATTCGAGGCGTCGTCGCCGGTCACGTAGGAGAGGAGCGCGTTCGGGTCGGGACGACCCGTCTCCGACGCGACGACCCGTCCGCTGAGTCTCCCCCCCTTCAACGCGAGGGAGAGAGTGACCTCCTCCCGCTCGGGGAGGACCGCCTCGAGTGAGCCCGGAAAAAAGAAGGCGTCCGATCTCGCCTCGATGCGGAGCGGCTCGCCGGGAGGGACGAGAAGCTCGATCTTGTCGCCGCGGCCTCTCGCGGCAGCGAGCGTTCGCGGTGGAACGTCGGTCGAGAGCACGACGACCTTCACGTCCTCGATCGGCCGGTTCCAAGGATCGAGGACGCGGACGCGAAAATCCGATCGAGGGTCCTCCGAGGGGACGACCCGGGGACGATGGCCCAGGTAGCCGAAGTCGCGGATGCGGGATTCGAGGTTCGGTGGTTCGGGAGGAGGAATCCGGTTCCTCGCGGATGCGGGAGGGCCCGGATCGGGAACGGCAGGGGGCGGTTCCGGCTTGGTTGGGGAAGCGACCGTTTCGTGGGGGACGCGCCGGGACTCGAGGCGCCCCGTCAGGCACAGGGCGGCCCCGATCGCCCCGACGGCGATGCCCGCGACCAGGAACGCAACGGTGCGCGATCGATCCAATGGTGGCCCTGGCACGCCCGAGGAGAATCGTAGCACGGGCCCTGTTTCGGCGTCCGTCCCCTCACTTCCCCTGGCATTCCTTCTGCCCCGCGGAGCGCTCCGACGACGCGACGAGTCTCTCCCGGAGCTGCGCCCGGAGGTCCTCGGCGGCCGCGGCCACCGCCACGCGCAGGGATTCCTCGGCGAGCCGTCCCTCGGCCGCCGCTTCGGACCAGGGGAAGACGAACCGCTTCGTCCTCGCGCACCGGCCGCGCGCGCACGCGAGGGGAACGCCCGTCCGCACGTCGATCGCGCACATCTCGACGCTCGTCGAGACGGCGACGTCGTTTCCGGGAACGAGGGGGATCGTGACGAGGGGGAAGTAGCCGATCGCGAGGAGGTTGAGGCCGGTATCCGTCGCGACCCCGGTCTGCATCAGGAGGGCGACGTCGCACTGGAATCGCGCGCAGGCCCCGCGCAGCGCGTCGAGGGTCGGCCGAGAGGGGCCCTCCCTCCCTCGGGAATCCACGGAGAGGGGCGCCGGGATCGTCGGGAGGGAGGTGATCATCCGGAACGGATCCTGACGAAGGGCGGCGACCGCCTCCTCGAGGACGCCCGTACGGTGGTACTCCGAGAGCGGATCCCGAGGGGAACCTCCGATCCACGCGATCCCCGCGGTGAGGGGCGGTCGGATCGCGACCTCCTTCTCGAACGCCGCCTCGATCTCCTGCGGGGTCAGGTCGGCCAGCCCCGGGTAGAGAGTCCGCTGCAGTCCCGGATCCCGGAACAGGGGCACCGAGACGCACCCCTGGAGGAGGCCGGCCGCGAGGAGGAGCGACGTGTTCCTGGGAAGTCTCATGTTCGCCTCCTGCGGCGGAGCCCCCGCGGGCCGGACGACGGGTCGGTTCCGCGGCCGCCGCTCCCGAATGGAACGGCCCGATGCCGCGAATCGTTCCAGGGATGTCCGCGCGCGCCCTATCCCCGCTCGGTCACGAAGACGTCCACCCTCTCCGTCTCCCCCGGCCGGACGAAGACCTCCGTCCGACCGACGAGGGGCGGAGCGACGACGATCACCTCGTACTCCCCCCACGCGAGGCCGTCGATCCGGTGGTACCCCTCCGGATCCGCCGGACCGAGCGCGCGCTCCCCGGTCCAGGAGGTCGGATCGTCGAGGAGGCGCACCCCCTCGATGCGCCCTCCGGCCGAGCGGGTGTCGAACCGCGATCGAGCACCCCCGTGACGGTCCACCCGCGCGGGGAACACCGTCGCGCGCGCGACGAAGCGCGCCCCGCGCCGGACCAGGATCTGCCCCTCCTCGACCGAGGAGCCGTCGGGGAGGACGCCGCGGATCCGGAGGCCCGAGGAGCGGGCGAGGACGACCGAGGCCTGGTTCGCTCCCTCGTCGAGGACGACCCGGACGGGCCCCGCCGACTCGAGCGGGAAGGCGGAGACGGTGAGCCGGAACTCTCCGGCCCCGAGCGGATCGACGCGGAACTCCCCCTCGACGTCCGAGGAGACGGCGGCCTGGGTCAGCTCCTGGAGGGGCGAGAAGCTCGTCAGGACGACGAGCGCCCCGCGGATCGGATCCCCCTCGTCGTCCGACACGCGACCGGAGAAGGAGCAGAGGGGACCGCCGGCGAGCGGGAGGACGATCCCGCCCCTCCACTCCCCCTCGAGGAGGGTGGCGTTCCAATCCGCCTTCCCGAGGCCCGGCACGCTGGCGAAGAGGTGGACCTCACCGGCGCGGACGAGGAAGTCGAACTCCCCCTCCGGCGAAAGGCTCGCGGGAAGGCGGTCATCGGCGCCGTCGAAGGCGAACTCGAACCTGGCGCCGGGGATCGACCTGCCGGTCGACTCGGCGACGACGCGGCCGCTCACCCGCGCGCCCCTCGCGCGCAGGACGACCGTGACCTCGCCCTGCTCGGCGAGGACCGGTTCCTTCACCTCCCGGTAGAAGCGGGAGGTGGATTCCGCCTCGATCCGCAGGGGCTCTCCGCGGGGGAGGAGGAGGGAGATCTGGTCGCCGCGCCCGCTCCTCCTCCACCTCTCCCGGCTGGGTTGCCCGAGGGGGATCGCCCGCACGCGTGCGGAATCGACCGGCCGGTTCCAGGGATCCAGGACGGTCACGCGGAGATTCGCGACGGAGGCGGCATCCGCAGATCCCCGGACGCCTTCCGTCGTCCTCCCATCGGCCGGAGCGGAGGGTGCCAAGGGAGGGGGAGGGGCTTCGGACCGCTCCTCCGTCGCGGTTTCCCCCGAGCGTCCCCCCCCGGCCGAATCCGTGCCGTGGAAGA
>CBRGOK010000385.1:0-4505 GCA_967798035.1 uncultured bacterium | reverse complement strand
GAAGTTCCGGGCTCTCCTCAGGAAGGCCGGGATGCGCCTCGCGACGGATGAGGAGGCGGAGGAGGCCGTGCAGGAGACCGCCCTCAAGGCGGCGCGCTCCCTCGGAAACCTCCGCGATCCCGCGAGCCTGCGCCCCTGGATCCTCAGCACGCTCGATAACGAGTGTCAGACCCTCGTCCGGCGCCGCCTCCGCGAGGAGGACCGCCGCGTCCCCTACCTCGAGGGGCCGGAGGACGAGCTCGGGTCCGACGCGATGGATCGCGCCACGGAGGGTTCCGCGGTCCTCGCCTCGCTCCTCGTGGCGCCCGAGCCCCGGCGATCGGAGGAGGTGGTCCGGGTCGTGCGCCGGGAGGTCGCCCGCCTCCCCGACCACCTGCGCATCCCCGTCGAGAGGGTGCATCTCCTCGAGGAGCCGCTCTCGGAAGTCGCGAGGAGCCTCGGCCTGCCGCGCACGACGCTCGCGAAGCGAGTGGCGAGGGCGCACGAGGTCCTGCGACCGCGCCTCGCTCCGCTGATGCGGGAGGTCGAGGGATGAGGTGCGAGAACGCGAAGAGGCGGCTCGCCCTGATCGCCTACGACGATCTCCCGTCGAAGGCGAGGCTCAGGGTGCGGAACCACCTCGCGGAGTGCGCCGGATGTCGGACGGAGTTCGAGGACATGCAGGCGTTCCTGCGTCTCCTCCGCTGGGCCGGGCGCCGGGAACGCGAGCGGGCCGAACAGCGCGCACGGAGCGAGGCCGTGAAGCAGAGGACTCTCGAGATGATGCGGCGCGAGTTCGCCCGCCAGGACGCGGAGGCCGCGGCCCGCGCCCAGGAAGGGACGCCGGAGCCCGATGCCGAGTCCGGGGAGGCCGCGAGCCCTCCCGCCTGAAGCGCGCCGGCGCTCGAGCGACGCCAGTCCGTTCGAGCTGTGGGAGGAGTCGAGGGTCTCGGAACCCCGGTACCGCGCGGAAAAGTCCCAGTCGGCGTAACCGATTCCGCGCCGCGCGTCTTTCCTGCGGGAAAGACGAGGACGGCGAGGGTGGCGAGCGCGCTACTTCAGGGGATCCGGGCGGAGATCGTCACGATCGAGGTCCGGGTCCGCCCTCTACTCATCCGGCCCTGCCAGGAGTCTGGAAGGCGATGTCCGATCACCTGAACGCCTATCCGATACCGGAAAGAGTTTCGTTACACCCCACACGGTCGCCGCGCGAGGCGGACGTGGAACCCGAGCCGTCCGGAATCGGCGCTCACGGGACCAGGGTCCCCTCCCACAGGCTCCTCGCGAAATCGCGGTAGGGGAGGATGTCGATCCCGTCCTCGGTCCTGCGCGCCCGTTCCTCGAGCGACACGACGATCCGCCGGCGCACCCGCGGGTGGTCCTGGGCGAATTCCCGCAGCCCCCCCAGGTCGTCGGAGGTGATCCGGCCCGACCCCTTCGCCTCGAGCGCGATCCTCGCGTCGTCCACGACGAAGTCGACCTCGACGCCGCTCGCGAGCCTCCAGTAGGAGAGGCCGTAGTGGAGGCCGCTGTACTCCCGGTGGGCGGAAAGCTCGTGGAACACCCAGTTCTCGAAGGCCTTGCCGAACAGCTCGGACCGAGGTTCGACGCGGCCGCGGCGGGCCAGCGCGCCCACGACTCCGACGTCGGCGAAATAGAGCTTGGGGGACTGGATCACGCGCCGCTTGGGCCGCCGGACGTACGCCGGCAGGAACCGGGCGAGGAGCGTGTCCACGAGGATCTGGAAGTACTCCTTCGCCGTCGGGCTCGAGACTCCGCACTCCCTCGCGATCGTCGAGAAGTTGAGGATCGCGGCGTCGGAGAGGGAGGCGAAGTTCAGGAAGGCCGAGAAGGCGGGGAGGTTCCTCGTCAAGCCCTCGGCCGCGATCTCCTCCTTCAGGTAATCGTTCACGTAGGCGCGGAGCAGGTCCGGGGCGTTCTCGCTCGAGTAGTGCCGCGGGAGATAGCCCTGGTTCAAGGCGCGGAGGAGGTCGAACTTTTCTCCGATCTCTCCCGACGTGAGTCCGAAGAGCTCGTGGCGGACCGCCCTCCCCCCCAGGAGGTTCGCGTGGCCGCGACGGACCTTGCGGGCGCTCGACCCGCAGAGACCGAAGACGAGGCGGCGGCTCTCGATCAGCCCGTGCACCTCGTCGAGGAGGAGGGGCACCTTCTGGATCTCGTCGATCAGGACGAGCCGAGCCCCCCGGACGGCGAGGAGCTCCTCGCGCAGCAGTGCCGGCCTCTCCGTGAACCGGAGGAAGAGGTCGGTGTCGAGGAGGTCGTAGTAGACGGCCTCGGGGTAAGTGCTCCGCAGCAGAGAGGTCTTCCCCGTCTGGCGCGGTCCCCAGAGGAAGAAGCTCTCCCGCGGCTCCTTCGGGAGGCGGAGGGCCCGAGTAAACATGCGTTTTAAATACGCATGATTATTTAAATGTCAAGTTTAGCTCCCGGACGGGGCCCGGCCGGCCACGGATGGGGGGGCGGATCCGGGAAACCCTCCTGGGGAGGGTTCCACGGGGCCATCGACGCGGATGCCCCGCGGGGCATTCGGCCTCGCGCGCATCGCGCTCGGTCGCGATCCCCTCGTTCGGGCGCGGCGTGCGGACGAACAGGATTCGCAGGTGAGGGGGCTCATGTGATTGCCACGCAGCGAGATGTCGCTCGGGACGGCGGCGGCGAAGGCTGACCGGGGACGGCGCCGCCGGGGGACCCGGGGCCCCGGATCCTCCCCCCCGGCGGAAACGGCACGCCGAAAAGGGACCCCGCGGAAGGCTGAAAAAGGACCCCCCTCCAGACGCTTGGGTCCCTCCCGACGAGATCGTCGGCTCCGACCTGGCCGAGGACCCGGGGGTCCGGGAAGCCTGGTACCGCGCGGAAAAGTCCCAGTCGGCGTAACCGATTCCGCGCCGCGCGTCTTTCCTGCGGGAGAGACGATGACGGCGAGGGTGGCGAGCGCGCTCCTTCAGGGGATCCGGGCGGAGATCGTCACGATCGAGGTCCAGGTCCGCCCGGGCCTGCCCGGCACGAGCGTCATCGGACTCCCGGATTCAGTCGTCCGGGAGAGCCGGGAGCGGGTGAAGGCCGCGATCGAGGCGACCGGCTTCCGCTACCCCACACGCAAGGTCCTGGTGAACCTCGCCCCCGCCACCATGCGGAAGGAGGGGGACGCCCTCGACCTCGGCATCGCGATCGGGGTCCTCGTGGCGGGCGGCTATCTCCCTTCCGAGCGCCTGCGCGAGACCCTCTTCCTCGGGGAGCTGGGCCTCGACGGGGCGCTGCGTCCCGTCCGGGGGGTCCTCGCCTCCGCGATCGCGGCGAGGGAGGGGGGCTTCAAGACTCTCGTCCTCCCCACCTCGGTGGCCGAGGAGGCTTCGCTCGTCGCCGAGATCTCGAGCCTCCCGGCTCCCGACCTCCGCACGGCCGCAAGGATCCTGACCGGAGAGGAAGCCGTCTCGCCCGTCGCTCCCCGTAGGGACGGGTTCGTCGCGCCGGCCGCCGCCGACGGCATGGACCTCGCGGACGTCGCCGGCCACGAGGCGGCGAAGCGCGCCCTCCTGATCGCGGCCGCCGGCGGCCACAGCCTCCTCCTCTACGGCCCTCCCGGCTCGGGGAAGACCCTCCTCGCCCGTCGACTCCCGACCATCCTCCCTCCCCCCACCCTGCAGGAGGCGATCGAGATCGCCCAGGTCCACGGCGCCGTCCGACCCGCGGGCACTCTGTTTCCCGTCCGGCGACCGTTCCGGGCCCCCCACCACTCGATCAGCCAGGTCGGGCTCCTCGGTGGCGGTCCCCGCCTGCGGCCGGGCGAGGTGACGCTCGCGCACCGCGGCGTCCTCTTCCTCGACGAGTTCCTGGAGTTCCGCCGGGACGCGCTCGAGGCCCTGCGCCAGCCCCTGGAGGACGGCCGCGTCCTCGTGGGCCGGGCGAAGGGCTGGGTCGAGTTCCCGGCCGACTTCGCTCTGGTGGCAGCGATGAACCCCTGTCCCTGTGGGTTTTCGGGGGACCCCGATCGGGCGTGCACGTGCCTCCCCTCGGAAGTCCGCCGGTATCGCGGACGCCTGTCGGGCCCCCTCCTCGACCGGTTCGACCTCCACTGCGAGATGCGATCCGTCGCTGCGGGGGACCGACACGTCGACTCGCGCCGGTCGACATCCGCGAAGGCGCGGGAGGCCGTCGAGAGGGCCCGGGCGATGCAGGCCGAGCGGTTCGCGGGGGTTCCGTGCCTGTCGAACGCCCGGATCCCGCCCGGCCTCCTCTCGACCCTCGCTCCGATCCAAGGGGCCGCGCGCGGCATGCTCGTCGCCGCGGCGTCGCGGCTGCGCCTCTCGACCCGCGGCCTCGACCGGGTCGTCCGCGTCGCCCGCACGATCGCCGACTTCGAGGGGAGGCCGAGGATCGGGGAACGCGACCTGGCCGAGTCGCTCTCCTATCGCGCGCTCGACGGCGTCGAAGGAAGCGGCTCGACGGGATAGCCCTCGGCGCGGGGGGGGGGCGCGGGCGGGGGGCCCGGCACCCCACGGCGCCCGCCA
>CBRGOK010000384.1:0-4508 GCA_967798035.1 uncultured bacterium | reverse complement strand
ACACAGCGCGGCGGCGACGGCCCGCTCTCCGATCCCGAGCCTCGGGAGCGCCCGGTCGACGGTCGCCGCGATCGCGTCGCCGGCCCGGACGACGAACGTGTCGAGGAAGTTCTTCGCCGCGTACTTCTCCTCCCGCGGGACGACGGTGAAGAGGACCTCGCGGGCCGGCCGCGCGATCCCGTATTCCGCCCCCCGGCGCAGGGTCTGGACCCCGACGAGCAGGGCGGAGGCGGGCCAGAGCGCGAGGGCGAGGCTGCTCACCGCGGTGAGGGCCGGGAAGATCGACAGGGTGGGCCCCACCCCGATGCGGGTCAGCAGGCGGCCCGTGAGCAGGAACTCGAAGGTGGCGGTGAGGAGGTTCACGAAGAGGTCGATCCGCGCGAAGAAGGCGGTCCGGGCTCCGCGGTCGGGGAAGGCGGCCTCCGCGATCCCGGCCTGCTGGAAGTAGATGAAGGTCGCCCCGACGGTCGCCGCGAGGACGAAGAGCCCGATCCCGAGCAGGTAGCGGGAGGCGGCGAAGAGACGGATCCCGGCGAGGAAGTCGCCGACCGCGAGGCGGCCGGCCCTTTCCGCCGGGGGAGCGCTCCCCTCCGGAGCGCGCCCCCCCTCCTCCCGTTCGAGGCCGAAGAGGCGGACGAGCCGGTGGATGCAGAGGACGCAGACCTCGAGCATCGCGGCCGCGAGGAGGAGGAAGAGGGCCGGGTCGGTCGCGCCGGCGAGCGCCGCCGCGGAGGAGGACCCCGCGATCGCTCCGAGCGTCCCCCCGCCGGCGATGAAGGAGAAGAGGCGCTTTCCCTGCCCGCTCCGGAAGAGGTCGGCCATGAAGCCCCAGAAGACCGACACGACGAACATGTTGAAGACGCTCAACCAGACGAAGAAGGCGCGCCCCGCCCAGGTGGCCGTCCTCGAGGAGGGGGAGCCGAGGAGGAGGTAGAAGACGAGGAGGTTCGCCGCGAAGAAGTGGTAGACGGCGGGGAGGAAGGTGCGCCGGGGGAAGCGGGCGACGATGGCGGAGAAGAGGGGGTTCGTGACGAGGGTCCCGCCGAGGGTCCCGAAGAAGAGGTAGGAGAGGTTGCGCCGATCCTCCGCCCCGAGCGCGTCGCGCACGGGGCGCAGCAGGTAGTAGCCGGCGAGGAGGAAGAAGAAGTAGGCGGCGGACCAGAGGAGCCCCCGGACTTCGGCGGGCTCGACCGGGACGACTCTCCGGAGCAGGGGGTAGCCGAGGGAGGGCCCTCGAGCGCCCCGCCGGGACTCCCTCACCCCTTCTTCGCCCCGATCTTCTCGTGCCAGGCGCGGAGGACCTCGGCCTCCCGCTCGGGCGAGATCCCCCCGCGGAGCTTCGCGCGGCGCTCCTCAGGCTGGCCCTTCCACCAGGCGAGGGTGTCCTTCGCCGTCTCCTCGACCGGCCGGTAGGCGAGCCCCTGCGCGAGGGCTTTGGCGGAGGAGACGCGCGAGGCTCCGGCCTCCTTCCCGACGGGGGGGATCCAGACCGGCATGTCCGACCAGGGGGAGACCTTCTGCTCCTCGAGGAATCCGGCGTTCACCCAGGTGAAGGTGGCGTCGCTCCCGCTCGCCTTCTTGCAGGCCTCGAGGAGCGCGCCGATCGGGAGGGGCTCCTTCGGCCCGGTCGCGTTGAAGACGCCGAGGGTCCGCTCCGAGACGGTGCGGACGGTCCACTCCGCGAGGTCGCGCACGTCGATGAACTGGACCGGGTCCTGCGGGTCCCCCGGCGCGAGGACCTCGCCTCCGCGATCGACGCGGACCGGCCAGTAGGTGAAGCGGTCCGAGGAGTCCCCCGGCCCGACGATGAGCCCGGGGCGGATCACCGTCGTGCCGTCGGGGATCGAGGACTGCGCGGCCTTCTCGCAGAGGGCCTTCAGGGCGCCGTAGGTCTCCCCCGTCACCTTCTCCGTCGTCTCGTCGGCGAGCTTTGCCACCGGGGCGGATTCATCCATCCCGGGCTTCGACAACTCTTCGTACACGGAGATCGTCGAGATGAAGACGTAGTGCTTCACCGCGTCCTTGAGGAGGGTCGCCGAGTCGCGGACGTGGCGGGGGACGTAGCCCGAGGTGTCGATCACGGCGTCCCACTTCCGTCCCTCGAGCGACTTCAGGTCGCCGTTGCGGTCCCCGTGGAGCTTCTCGAGCTCGGGAAAGAGGTGGGGGTTGGTTTTCCCCCGGTTGAAGAGGGTGATCGTCCAGTCGCGGGCCTTCGCCGCCGCGACGATCTCCGGTCCGAGGAACGCGGTGCCGCCGAGGATGAGAAGGCGCAGGCCGGGCGGTTCTTTCTCCTGCCGGGGGAAGGCGCGGCGCGGATCGAAGGCGAGGAACGCGCCGGCGAGGCTGGATTGCGCGAGGAACTCGCGCCGGGTCGGGGTCATCGGGGTGGACCTCCGCTTCGAGGCGGGGGGGGCGGGGCGGCGCTCGTGGTACGGAGCCCTGGGAGAGCCCGTTGGGGGCCCTCCGTCGCTCACGCCCCCGGCGTCCCCTGCGGGACCCTTTCCTCGGCGGCGGGGAGGTGGTCCCGCTGGACCTCCTTCGGGATGTAGGCGTCGAGGTGGGAGAGGCCGGCAACCTCCTTGATGAGGTTGCGGGCGATGACGAGGCGCTGGATCTGGTTCGTCCCCTCGTAGATCTGGAGGATCTTCGCGTCGCGGTAGAACTTCGCGACGGGGTAGTCCTCCATGAAGCCGTACCCGCCGAAGACCTGGACCGCGTCGGTCGCGACCTCGACGGCGATGTCGCAGGCGTAGCACTTCGCCATCGCCGACATCTTCGTGAGGGAGGGGTCCTGGCGGTCGACGGCGGAGGCGGCGGCGTAGACGAGCCACCGGGCGGACTCCGTCTTCATCGCCATGTCGGCGAGCATCTTCTGGACCATCTGGAACGAGGAGATCGGCGCGCCGAAGGCCTGGCGCCGGTTCGCGTAGACGAGGGCGTAATCGAGCGCCCCCTGCGCCGCGCCGACCGCCTGCGAGGCGACGCCGGGCCGCGCCCAGTCGAGGGTCTTCATCGCGTGGGCGAACCCGAGGCCGGGGACTCCGCCGAGGAGCTGGCTCTTCGGGACGCGCACCCCCTTGAAGTGCGTCTCGCTCACCGGGATGGTCCGGATCCCCATCGCCGGCTCGACCTTCCCGATCTCGAGTCCGGGCGTCCCCTTCTCGACGAGGAAGGCGCTGATGCGGCGGGACTTCGAGGAGGGGTCGGTGACCGCGAAGACGGTGAAGAGGTCGGAGACGGGGCCGCCCGTGTTCCACTTCTTCTCCCCGTGGATCACGTAGGAGTCCCCGTCCTCGATCGCCCGCACGCGCAGGGACTGCGCGTCGGAGCCCGCGTTCTTCTCGGAGAGGGCGAAGGAGATCAGGGCCTTCCCCTTGGCGATGCGGGGGAGGTAGCGCTGCTTCTGCTCCTCCGTCCCGCCCACGAGGAGGGGGAAGGAGCCGAGCGCGTTCACCGCGAACGCGACGCCGAAGCCCGAGTCCGCGCGGGCGAGCTCCTCGACGACGACGGCGAGGGAGAGGATCCCCGCCCCCGCGCCGCCGTACTCCTTCGGGATCCAGACGGACAGGAGCCCGGCCTCCCCCGCGGCCGCCATCCCCTCGAAGTTGTACGTCGCCTTCCGGTCGCACTCGGCCGCCTTCGGCCGGACGTGCTTCTCCGCGACCTCGCGTGCGAGCTTCTGCCAGCGGAGCGCCTCCGCAGTCAGGGTGACGGTCAACGGTCCTCCTCGGTTGGGGTGCGGAAGCGGGTGCGAAGCCCGCCGGATCGGGGACGGCGAAGAATCAGTAGCGCGGGACGGTCGGATCGACTTCCCGCGACCAGGCGTCGATCCCGCCCGTCATCGAGCGGACGACCGTGAACCCGTGGCCCGCGAAGTAGGCCGCCGCGTCGAGAGAGCGCATCCCGTGGTGGCAGTGGAACACGATCGGCGTGTCTTTCGGGAGGGCACGAATCTCGTCGACGTTCTCGCCGCTCAGGAGCGTCGCCCCCTCGATCCGCGCGAGCGTCTGCTCCTCGGGGGAGCGGACGTCGATCAGGCGCAGCCGCGCCTCGCGCTTGCGCCAGTCCGCGACCTCCTTGGGGGGGATCTGGAGGCGTCGGTCCATCTCGTCGCACTTCTGGATGAAGGCGATCGCCCCGGGAACGTCGAGGACGTTGTGGTTCTTCAGGACCACCTCGAGGGTGTCGGTGGGCTGGAAGCCGCAGGAGGAGCATCCCCCGATGTGGTAGCCCTGGAAGAGCGCCCGCTGCGCCCCCGGGTACGCCTTGAGGATCTCGGCCATCGTCGAGTCGGAGCGGATCTCGGCGGTCTTCGTCATCGTGGGTTCTCCGCGGGTCCTCCCCTCCGAGCGCTCTCGGGGGACGGCCCGACGGGCCCGGATTGTATCCGGAACCGCGCGCCCCGCTCGACTTGACACCTCGCGCCGCGGAGGCGGAGGATGGCCCTCCTCGGATGGTCTGACCCGGGCGTCGTCCGGGCGTTCCGATCTGCGTCCGCCGCCCGGGGC
>CBRGOK010000383.1:0-4509 GCA_967798035.1 uncultured bacterium | reverse complement strand
ACCCGGCGGAAGTGCTCGGCCGCGTCGCCGAGGAGGCTCGGGAGGAAGAGGATTCCGGAGTAGTGGTCGGCGGGGATCCAGCGCAGGCGCGGCTCCCCGTAGGCTGACCAGAGGGCCTCGACGCTCTCCGGCGGCACGACCTGGTCCGAGAGGGCCCCGACGAGGAAGGCTCCGTCCCGCCGGGCGGGCGTGGCGTAGGTCGCGGGATCGAGGGGCTTGAGGGTCACACCGAGCGCCTCGCGGGTCACGCCGGCGCCCTCGAGCTCGGCCTTGATCGCGGCCGTCTCCCGCGAGGCGCGCCAGATGGCTCCCGCGACGTCCCCCCCGGCGAGGAGGAAGGCGCCCGCGCCGAAGCGCTCGTCGGTCGAGTAGACCGCGGAGGCGACATGGCCGCCGAGGCTGGCGCCGAGGACGGCGAGCTTGGTCGCACCCTCGCGGAGGAGGAGATCGGCGGCGCGACGCGCGTCCTCGAGGCTCTGGGAGAGGGCGGCGCGGGTCCTCGGGAGGTCGGCGCTCAGGGTCCAGTCGCCCGAGCGGACGCCGGCGGGCGTCCGCTCGAACTGGTAGGCGAGGGGCATCACGGCGGCGAGGAAGCCCTCCTCCGCGAGTCGGCGCGCGATCGTCTCTTCGATCAGGTCTTCCTTCCCCTTCCAGATGGGGAGGACCAGGACGGCGGCCCCGTTGCCGCGATGGGGGCGGTAGAGGGTGAGCGGAACGCTGTCGTTCTCCGGAACGCCGGACGGAGTCGGCGTGGAGAAGACCAGGCGTTCGATCGCGAGGCGGGAGCCGGAGGCGATCCGGCGTCGCTCGATTGGCTCGGTGAGAGGAGGGAGAGGCGGGGGGAGAGGAGGAGGGGCGTGGAGCTGCCGGCCGGCGATGGCGTGGAGGTCGCGGAGCGGCAGGGCCGGGGACTGGAATCCGAGTTTCCCGGCGAGCGAGGCCGTGCAGGCGACGGAGTAGACGCGCGAGTCTTCGAGCGGGAACCGACCGACGGAGATCTCCGAGTCGTCGAGGAGGAGCCCCGACGTCTGGAGGTAGGGCCCCGCTCTCGATCGCGAGGCCTCGACCGCGCGGGAGATCGCCGCACCCGTCGCATCCCCGACGACGCAGGGCTCGGGGGGGATGGCAGCGAGGGAATCGAGCTCCGAGGGGTCGGCGTCGCGGGCGAGGATGCTCCCGGGAATGAGGGCGACCTCGGCGAGGGCCTCTCGGCGAAGGGCGACGGCGAGGGCCTTTCCGAGGGGAGTCGGGACGCGGTCGGAGCCCTCTCCTCGCAGGACCTGGGGGGCGAGGAGGAGGAGGATCGCCGCGCGCGCCACCGGGGGATTCTCGGCCCGCCCTCCCGCGCGCTCAACGCGCTCGCGTTCCTATAATCCTCCCCCTCCGTGGACCCGATCGAGAACCTCGTCTCCCGCCTCCTCTCCGAGCTCGGGGAGGATCCGGACCGGGAGGGGCTCCGCCGGACGCCGGAGCGGGTGGCCGAGGCGATCCGGTTCCTCACCTCCGGGAGCCGCAAGACCGTGGAGGAGGTCCTGAACGGCGCGGTCTTCCAGCAGGAGGTCGACGAGATCGTCCTCGTGAAGGACGTGGAGGTGTATTCCCTCTGCGAGCACCACCTCCTCCCGTTCACGGGGAAGGCCCACGTCGCCTACCTCCCCTCGGGGCGGATCCTCGGGCTCTCGAAGATCCCGCGGATCGTCGACCTCTACGCGCGCCGGCTCCAGGTCCAGGAGCGCCTGACGATGGAGATCGCGAAGGCGATCGAGGCGGCGGTGAAGCCGCGCGGGGTGGGGGTCGTCATCGAGGCCTCCCACCTCTGCATGATGATGCGCGGCGTCGAGAAGCAGCACTCCGTCGCCGTGACGTCGTGCATGCTCGGGCGCTTCCGGTCCGACCCGAAGACGAGGGGGGAGTTCCTCACTCTCGTCTACGGCCGCGGCGCCAACCCTCCGCTCGGCTGAAAAAAAGACATCCGGCCGGGGCTCTCGGGACAAGGGAAGGAGGATTGGATTCTTGTGGGTGACTCGGGGAAGTGGTCGGTCCCGGCCGGATGATCCGTTCGAAGGGTTGCGAAAGAGCGACGCGGACGCCCTGTATTACCCCGACCCCCCCTCCAGGTAACCGCCTCCCGTCAGGGGCGGGCGCGCCCGATGACGACCGCCTCGCGGCGCCCGATCGTGTCGGTGAGGAGCGCCTCGATCCCCTCCGGCAGCTTGGGCTTGAGCTTCCGGTAGGACCCATCCGTTGTGATCCCGAGGGAGGGGGACGACCCGCTCAGAAGCCGGAGGAACTCCTCCTCCCCCTCGGCCTCGAGGACGGGGAGGCCCGAGTAGAAGCGGAGCCCCTCGGGGGGGATCCGGAGGGAGTAGACCGGCTCCCCCCGGTGGATGCGGAGGAGGTCCCGCGCGAGGGGGGCGGTCGACTTCATCGAGTCGAACTTCGGGAAGAGCGCCGCGAGGATCAGGGAGGTCGCGACGGCGAATCCGGCCGGGAGGAGGAGGAAGGTCCGGGGGAATCCGCCGCTTCGGAACGCGTGGAGGGCGAGGGCTCCGAGGCCGAGGAGGCAGACTCCCGGCAGGGCGAGATAGCCCGCGCCGATGTCCGGAGCGCCCATGGCCGGCAGCCGCCGGAGAGCGAGGGGGACGAGGAGGAGGAGGACGCCGCCTAGCACGAGCAGGGCTTTCCCGAAGAACTCGGCCGCGCCCGCCCACAGGTGGGCGGGCTCCCTCCCTTCGCAGAGGCGGCCGATCGTCCGGCCGAGGAGGAGCGCGGCGGCCGGGAAGGCGGGGAGCAGGTAGATCCCGCGCTTGCTCGGGACCAGGCTGAAGAGGACGAAGGTGGCGAGGAACCAGGCGGAGGCGAAGCGGACGCCGTCCCGGTCCGTCTCCGCGCGCCGCAGGGAAGGAAGCGCGAGGAGGAGGAACGGCGTCCAGGGAAGGAAGTCGATCGGGAAGGTGGTGAGGAAGTACCAGAGGGGCTGCTCGTGGTTCCAGGGCGCGACGACCCGGCCGAGCACGTGCTTGCCGACGCTCTCCGAGAACGTGAGGGGGTCCTTCTCCCGGAGGACGGCGGGGAGGAACCAGGCGCAGGCGACGAGGGCCGCGACGACAACGGAGAGGGCGATTCCGAGGATCGGCGGCCAGGGGGATCCCCGGGTTCCGCTCGATCTTCGCCGACGGAGGATCGCCTCGAGGGCCGCGGGGACCGCCGGGAGGAGCAGCCCGTACCCCTTCGAGAGGATCGCGAGGCCCCACCACAGGCCGAAGTGCGCGCTGGCAAGCGGTCCCCACCGGCCGCGGGCGCGGAGGTAGGCGAGCATCCCGCCGGCGACGCACAGCGAGAAGAGCGGGTCCATGACGGCCCGCGTCGCCTGCATCGGGAGGAGGCTCGCCGTCGCGAGGAAGGCTCCGGCGAAAAAGGCGGCTCGCCGTCCGAAGAGGAGGAGGCCGATCCTGTACGTGAGGAGGACGAGCGCCGTTCCCGCGAGCGCGGAGGGGAGCCGGACGGAGAACTCGGAGAATCCGCCGAGGGCCTTCGCGCTCGCGACCTCGAGCCAGAAGTAGAGGGGGGGCTTGTCGGGATAGACCACCCCGTTCAGGTGGGGGACGAGGTAGTCCCCGCGCTCGACCATCTCCCGGGCGATCTCGCCAAAGCCCGGCTCGTTCGGCGCCCAGAGGTCGCGCCCGGGGAGGGTCGGGAGCCAGGTGGCGAGGCAGCCGAGGGCGAGGGCGAGGGCGGGCCGGAGGTCGTCCCGGAAGAGGCCGGTCGCCGCGGCGACGGGACGGACGTCGGGCTCGGTCAACGGACGGCGCCGCTCAACCGACCTCCTCGACGACCTCGTACTCGAGGCGCCGGCGCTTCATCCAGCGGACGGCGAGGGCGTCGGCGAGCCCGGCCTTCGCGCGGCCCCACATGCCGTACTTCGAGCGCCCCCCTCCCCGGGGGCGGTGGCCGACCTCGACCTGGACGACGCGCCCCCCGGCGATCCCGACGAGCGTGGGGAGGAAGCGGTGCATGTTCTTGAAGTAGGGGACCCGGGCGAGGGCCTCCCTCCGGAACCCCTTGAGGGAGCAGCCGGTGTCCACGATCTCATCGCCGGTCAAGGCGTTCCGGACGGCGTTCCCGACGCGCGACTGGAGCCTCCGCCAGAGGGTGTCCTCGCGGTGCTTGCGGATGCCCGCCACGGCGTCGGCGTTCGAGAGCGCGGCGAGGACCTTCGGGATGTCCCGCGGATCGTTCTGGAGGTCGGCGTCGAGGGTGACGACCAGGGCGCCGCGGGCCGCCCGGAAGCCGGCGGCGAAGGCGGCCGACTGGCCGCGGTTCTGCCGGAAGCGGAGGAGCCGGAGCTGCGGGAAGCTCGCCCGCGCCCGCTTGAGGATCTCGAAGGACCGATCGCGGCTCCCGTCGTCGACGAAGATGACCTCGTAGCGCTTCCCGAGCTTTCCGAGGGCTCCCTTCAACTCCTCGGTGAGGGCGGGGAGGTTTTCCTCCTCGTCGAAGACGGGGACG
>CBRGOK010000382.1:0-4529 GCA_967798035.1 uncultured bacterium | reverse complement strand
GGAGTAGCAAGCCGGTCGAGTCGTCCGCCTCCGCCCGTCCCGCGGAGAGCGCGACGGCGGCCTGCCGCGCCCGCTCCGGCCACGGGCCGCCCGCGGCGTCGGCAATCGCGAGCAGGGGCTCCCATCCGTCCGCAGCCCGATCGTCCAAGACATCGGGCAGGGCGGGCTGCGCCCCGAGTAGCGTCGCCTCGTGGTCGCGTGCCCACCTCGCCGCTTTCCGGCGTAGCGGGGCGGTCTCCTCCCGGAACTCCGAAAACCTCATCCGGGCGACCGCTTCGGCCTTCGTCTTGCGCCGCATGGGAATCAGGATCGATCGATCCCTCACGGTGTCAGGCAGGTTTCCTATCGCCGCGATCGCGACCGGCCCGAACACGGAGAACGTGCGCGGTTCGAAGTCCTCGCCTACCGTCCGGAGCACCGACCCCCCGCGCCGCTGCCCGGCGTTGAGAAGTCCCCGTAACCCCTCGGCGTCACGCAGGAGGGCGTCTCCCTCATCCACGAGGAGGGTAGGGCCATAGCGTTCTACGGACCGGAACAGGGCCGGGGGTGTGACGTTCTCCGTCGAGAGCGGACGGGCCACGAGGCCGGTCAACACCTCGAGCACGCGAGACTTGCCGCACCGTTTCGTGGGGCCCGTGATGCCCAGGCGAGGGGAGAAATCGGCTCCCACTTGCCAGGTGTGAGTGTGGAGGACCCACAGCGCGAGCGTCTCCGGGGCGTGCAGGGGAAGAACCCCGTACTTGCGAAAGGTCCCGGTGAAGGCGTCGAGGAGGGCGGCACCTTCGACGGGCTCCGGCCACGGCTCCACCGGCTCCAGCTCCAGGGCGTGTCCCTGCTTCTCGGCGTCTTGGGCCGGCTTGCCGGGCTGCCCGCCAAGCGCCGCGTCCACCATCGTGCGCGAGGACCCGACCCGAGCGGCCCTGAGTCGCCGGACCGCCTCCTCCCGGAGCACCGTCCGTCGGAGGAGCGTGACGTTCTTGGCGAGGGCGGCGAGGTTGCCGAGGATGGCTTCGAGGCGCTCGCCCGTCACCGGGGCCTTCAGGTCTGCGAAGCCCGCGGAGTCGAGGGCCTCGTCCACGGTTGCCTCGGGGGGGTACGCGGCGACAGACCCGGCAATCCCGGCCACCTCGGCCGCGTCGAGAGGAGGGCGGCACCGCCGATCGTTCTCTGCGAGAAGCGCGGCGCGGATGGAGTCCTCCGTCATGCCGCGCCGGCGCATCGTTCCGGCGAGAGAGGCAAGGGTCGCGTTTCGCCCCCCCTCCACGATCGGGCCGGCCGCCTTCTCACCGAGGAGCGCCTCGCGGCCCTCCGCGCCACGCGACGCGACCAGTGCAGGGAGCCAGGTGGGCCACGAGGCGAGGGGCCCGTCCTGGGGATGGTGCCCCACCTCCCAGGCGTAGGTGCGGCCCGAGGGGTGGACCGAAGGGGGAGCCACGACGTAGCCGCCCCCCGCGCGAACGTCGAGGCAGGGAACGAACCGTACGGAGTTCCGCAGCCCCTTCCAGGGCGCGAAGAACACGTGCCTCCCGCCTCCGCCCGTGAGCGATTCCCATGTCGAGGGGAGCGGACCGTGCTCGCGCTCGAGCGCCTCGAGCGACGCGGCGCCCTCTTCCCCGTCAACGTCGAGCACGTCGAAACCCGCGCCTTCGCCCGTCGCGATTCCCACGTTCGCGTCCGGCACCCGCCTCCACCACCCGTGAATCGTCGTGGGTTCCGTGCTCGAGTCCTTGACGCCGTGCGGGACGAGAACTCCGAGGGGCCGCTTATCCTTCGGTTCGAGCGGCAGAACGGGCCAGCCGCGTGCGGCGTAGGCGAGGGCAGCCACGAGCAGCGGGTTCGGACCTTCGGGGGGTCGAGCTGCTGTCATCCTGGCGAGCTGCGACACGAACCGATGAAGGCCACGAGGTCCGATTCGGCGATCAGGACCCGTCGCACAGTGGGGCGAACGGTCGGAAGCTTGCCGAGCGCCACGAGCGTCCGGACCGAGCGGAGGGAAATCCGGAGTCGCTCCGCAACCTCAGGGAGTGTGAGCAGCCGGGAGGGGCTCAGGGTCGCGGTCATGGGCAGCCTGCTCACCGCTCCGAGGGGGGATCGGCGACGTCCCGCGGGAGAGCCCGCAGGGCCCCCATGACGCAAGGAGATGCCGAACGCCTTTCGACGATCTCGACGAGGGCCTCTCGCGAGACGACCCATCGGCGCCCGACCTTCGCGCCAGGGACGAGTCCGCGGCGGAGGAACCGTCGCGCCGTCCCGGGCGTGACTCCGAGGGCCGCGGCAAGGTCGGCGGTGAGGAGGAGGCGAGGGAGAACGATCCGGCGAGCCACGTCCGAGTCCATCACCCCTAGATGGACGCCGCCCCCCCGAGTGCGTACCGGTTTCTAGCCCCGACGCGGAGCCGAGGGGGCCTCGATCTAGGCGGAGAGTCGCTTCGCGAGCTCGAGGAGTCGGCTCCGGATCGTTTCTGGGGCGCTCCTGAGAGCGCTCCGAGCCAGGTTCTTTTCTCTCTTCCTCAACGCCCCCTCCGTAACCTCGAGGCCGGCCTCCGTTAGACGACGGGCTCGCTCGCGACGACTCCGGATTCCCTCCTCCCCCGTAATTAGCGAGAGGTTGTGTCGGTCGAGGTCGTCGACCGCGACGAGTTCGAGAAGCCTTCGAATCTCCGAATCGAGCTGCCGTTCCTCCTCCGCCTCCACCTCCTTTGAGGGATCCGGAGGCGCCGTGCCCGCGGCATGCACCCGGTCAGGCCGCAGCCGACGTCCGAGCTGACGCATAAGGGCTTGCGCGATCCTTCGGACGTTGAGGTGCATCTCACCATCGGCGCCCTCGAAGAAGGAACCGTCTCCCTCCCTGCACGTCGCTGAGGGAGCCGCGACTTCTGCCAGCACGTCCTCTCGCGAGGGGGGCTTCCCTGTTCGCCTTTCCACCCTTCGGATCACATTGCAGACATCCTTCTCGAGCTTTCCCGAGTCGAGTCTTCCGGCGCCATCGCGCAAGACCGTCCATGCCAGCCGGAGCCGTCCGAAGCGGGACTCGACCGGGTCTCCCCCCGTACCGTGGAGGGCCGGCACCAGAACTTCCTTATTCCAGAGTTTGAAACGCTCGCGGGCAGGCCGGATCAGCACGAGGCTCAAGGGCGCCGGAACGAATAGGCCCGAGAGAAATCCGGCCTGAATCAGGGCGCCGGGTGCTCGCAGGGCAACAATCCGGATCGCACGGTCGAGGCGAGCGGCATCGTCGTGTGCCGTAATGGGACGCGAGGTCCCGCGCTGCTGACCAACCTGGAACCTGTCCCGGAACTGCACGTACCCGACGACAAGCCCGACGACATCTTCGAAGTGGAGGGGCGGGCAGTTGTCCGTCACGAGGTCCCGGATGAAGAGTTCGAGATATGATGCTGACCGGAGGACGAGCGGGACCGGACTCCTCTCGGGGTTTCTGCGGAGAGGGAACACGATGGACCAGTAGATAACTCCCACGGTCAGGCAAGTGCAATCGTGGATTCTGCCCGGTGAGAAAGGTCGGAGCGGAGAACCCGCACAACACCAACGGCTGACAAGACCTTGTCAACGGTTGGCAAGGGCTTGTCAACACATCCGGCACCCTCGGATTCGTCCCCCGGTCCCGTCCCGGGTCGTGTGCCCTGGCCCCGAGTCACAACTCGCCTGCAATCTCTCCTAGTCTCTCCCTGGGAAAGGGGATGTCAACCCTTCGGCCCGAGCAAGAGGTAGTTGACGCCGTCGCCCGATGTTGTAGAAGGAGGCCCATGAGTAAGAAGCCCAAGGGCCGCCTCGGTGCGCGCAGCGCGATCACCGGGCAGTTCGTTCCGTTGAACGAAGCCAAGCAAAAGCCGAGCACGACTGTCCGAGAAATCATTCCGCTTCGCGGGCATGGCGACACCGGGCGCTCCGGCAAGAAGAAGTCGAAGTAGACCCCGCCGCCCCCTCGTCCTCGTCGAGTGGATCGATTCGCACTCAGGGAGCGGGTGGCAACCTCTTGACGAGATTGAGAAGGCGGCCGAGCCCGTCTACTGCCGGTCGGTAGGCTGGCTCGTTGCCCAGGGGAACGGCACGAAAGTCCTTGTCGCCCACATCTCCGGCGAGCGCAACGGGAATCTTCGCCTATTCGGAAAAGGGGAAATCACGATCCCGGAGAAGGCGATCCTCAAGCTGCGGGTCCTAGCCGTCCCGGCGCCCTAGCCGACAGCCCTTGCACCTTTCGCATCGCAAGAGCATTAGCGAAGACTCGCAGCCGGAGGGGCCTGCTCGCATGCGTCGTGGCCGACCCGCGACCGTTGACACAGCCGACACCTCCGGACTCGGCCCACCGGTTTGTCCGAGGGATAATGCTCTGCGACCTCCTCACTACCCCCGTGACCCGATTCCCCGGCTACAAGTCGGTCTTCCGTGATCGCGACACCGAGGACCTCGTCCTGCGCCGCGGTCGGACGTACCGGCGCTGGCGCAGATGGCACGAGGCAGGGCTCCGCTCCTACGCCGCGGTCCAGGTTCCGGGGGTTCAGGACCTCGTTC
>CBRGOK010000381.1:0-4557 GCA_967798035.1 uncultured bacterium | reverse complement strand
CCCTTGTAGTCGTCGAGAACCGTGTACGAACGGCGAGGCGCTTGCGGCGCGAATCGGGATCGCGCCTCCTCGAAGATCGAGTCGATCCGACGGCGGTGATAGGTCTCGTCGTCGCACACCGCGATCCCGACCGGCTCGGCCGGGACGTCGAGGGCCGCGCAGCCGAGGAGGATCCCCGCCGTCGTCCCGGCCGAGCCGCACGCGTGGACGATCGCGTCGAAGACGATCCCGGTCTCCTTCGACCAGGCGGCGATCTCCTCGACCGCCCGAACGTAGCCGAGGGAGCCGAGGGCGTTCGACCCGCCCTCGGGGATCACGTAGGGACGGCCCCCCGCCGCGCGGATCCGGCCGCACTCCTCCTCGAACACGGCGTCGAGGCTTCGCCACTCGTCCATCGAGAGGAACCGGACCTCGGCCCCCACGTAGCGGTCGAGGAGGTAGTTCGCCTCGAGGGGCGCGTCGGGCGAGCCGCGAAGGAGGAGGCGGGAGCGGAGGCCGACCCGAGCGCAGGCGATCGCCGTCGCGCGGGAGTGGTTGCTCTGGACCGCCCCGCAGGTGAGGACGGTGTCGGCGCCCTGGTCGATCGCCTCGGCGAGGAGGAACTCGAGCTTGCGGACCTTGTTCCCCGTGAGGTCGCAACCCGTCAGGTCGTCGCGCTTGACGTAGACCTGGACCGGGAGGCCCCGGCTCGTGCGCTCGAGGCGCTCGATCGGGGTCGGGACGCGGGCGAGGGGGAGGGAGCGGGGATAGGAGATCGCCACGACTTCTACCGGGGGGCCCCCGAGGATAAATAACCTCCCCTCCGCCCGGTACGTCCCCGCCTCGACTGACTTGGATCCGGACACCGAGAACCGCCTCCTCGCCCGGGCGAGGGGAGGCGATCGTGCGTCCTTCGAGGAACTCGTCCGTGCGTACTTCCGCCGCGCGTTCGGCATCGCGAGCGTGATCGTCTACGACAGGGAAGAGGCGCTCGACGCGACGCAGGAGGCCTTCCTGCGGGCCTGGGCCTCGATGCCGCGCTTCCGGCCGGGGGAGCCCTTCTTCCCCTGGCTCTACCGGATCCTGCGCAACGCCTGCCTGCGGTCGATCGAGAAGCGCACCCGGTCCCGCGCCCTCTCCATCCACGAGGAGGAGGGCCGGGCCCCGATCTCGATCCCGGACGGGCGGAGCGGCCCGCTCGAGGAGGTGTCGAGCGAGGAGACGAGGCGCCTCTTCTGGGAGGCGTACCGGGAGCTGGCGGAGAACGACCGGGAGATACTGGCGCTCCGGCACTTCTCCGAGCTTCCCTACGCGGAGATCGCGTCCGTCCTCGACATCCCGGTCGGGACCGTCATGTCCCGGCTCTTCCACGCGCGGCGGAGGCTGCGCGAGCGGCTCGACCCGATCCTCGGAGGCGCATGAGCTGCGAAGAGGCGAGGATCGCGATCATGGGGCTCCTCGACGGGGAGCTCCGGCCCGAGGAGGAGGCGGTGGTCCGGGAACACCTGCGCGGATGCCGGGAGTGCTCGATCGAGGAGGCGAAGTACCGGAACCTCGCGGCGCTGGCGAAGGCGGCGAACCTTCCCGAGCCGACCGACGCCGAGACCTCCCGCTTCTGGGCGGGCATCTACAACCGCTCGGAACGCCAGGCGGGCTGGGTCCTCCTCCTCGTCGGCCTCGCCCTCCTCGCGGCGTACGGCGCTACGGCGCTCGCCGTGGCCGAGACGATCCCCCTGCCGGTGCGGCTCGGGTTGCTCGCGACGGGGATCGGACTCTTCCTCCTCTTCCTGTCAGTCCTGCGCCTGCGGCTGCGCACGCTCCCGTTCGACCCCTACCGGAACGTCGTCCGATGATCGTCGTCACGACTCCCGACATCGCCGGCCGCCGCGTCGTCAAGGTGCTCGGCCTGTGCTACGGCAACGCCGTGCGCTCGCGCAACGCCGGACGCTCCCTCCTCGCCGTGCTGAAGAGCCTCGCCGGCGGGGAGGTCGAGGAGTACACGGCGATGCTCGCGCAGACCCGCGAGCAAGCCCTCGACCGGATGATCGAAAACGCCCGGTCGATGGGCGCGAACGCCGTCCTCGCCGCGCACTTCGCGACGTCGGAGATGCTCTCGAACACCGCGGAACTGATCGTGTACGGGACCGCGGTCGTCGTCGAGCCGGCTCCCTGATCCGACGGCCCCCCCACGGTGGCTCGCCGGTGGCGGGCGTCGCCGATCAGGAGGCCTTCGCGAGGCGCTTCTCGAGCCCCTGGGGAATCCGAATCGGCGCGAAGAGTCTCGCGGGGAAGAGGTAGTCCTCGCCGGACTCGTCGATGACGCGGATCAACCCTCGCTTCCCGCCGGCGAGGTCGCGCAAGGACCGGTAGATCTTTCGGACGATGAGGGAGACCCGGTATCCCTCGTTGCTCAGGCAGACGACGTAGGAACTCCGCTTCGCAGCCAAGACGGTTCCGATGTGTCGATCGGGGTCGCTGCCTACCGCAGCTCGGCAGGTTCGGAGACGGAGGCGAAGAGGGCGTTCAGGAGGAACTTGTAGGTGCCCGGCGTCTGGGCCCGGTGCTGCGCCCGGAAGCCGAGGAGCGCGACGCGACCCGGCCCCATCCTCACCTCGACGACCGCCGCGCGGCGGGCGAGGCGGTCCTCCCCGAGGATCCAGCCCGACTGGAGGATCTCACGCGCGGGGTAGCTGGCCGCGACGCGGCGGTCGAACTTCCCGGACGGGAGGGAGGTCGTGAAGGCGGAGGACGAGACGAAGAAGGCGCTCGCCTTCCTCGGCATGCCGAAGGCGAGGGGCTGGGAAGGGTCGACCTCGAGGGCGAGGCAGGAGCCGGGGCAGAAGAAGTCCCCCTCCTTCACGTCCTTCAGGTCGTTCTTGACCGGGAGATCGAGCTTCGCGATCGCGAACTCGCACGCGCTGTCGAGGCAGACGAGGGTGCCGCCCGCCTCGACGAAGGCCTTGAGCGCCGTCACTCCCTCGTCCCCGATCCCTCCCTGGTACTCGGGGGGATAACGCGAAGGGCGCTTCTTCCCGTCGACGACTGTGTCCCCCGAGACGATCGAGTCGGTGTCCATGTCCGGGAGGACGATCGCGTCGAAGGACTCGCGGAGGTTCCCCGCCTTGATTGCCGGGTTCTCGAGGTTCTTGAGGTCCGTGCCGAACCTCTCGAGGAGGAGGCGCGTCCACCCCTCGTCCATGCTCGCGACCCAGGGCTTGTAGAGGCCGACCCGCGGCCGGCGAACGCGGAGGGCCTCGCCGCGGTAGGCGAGGGTTGCGGCGCCGAGGTGCGCCTCCTCGAGGGCCTGGGCGAGCGTCTGGCGGAACGCGGCCGGCTCGGTCCCGGCCGCGCAGAAGCCAGGTCCCCGGTACCGGAGCGCTCTCCCTCGCCTGGGCGGGGACGCGATAGACCTCGGCTCCGGCCGCGAGGAGGCGGTTGGCGAGGAGGAAGGAGGCGTTCGTCTCGGGGCCGACCGACCAGGTCGGACCGGCGCCTGCGACGGAGGAGGCGGGGAACGGGGTCTTGTCGAGGAGCGTGAGGGAGGCCCCGGCGATCCGGTCGACCGGGACCGTCTCCACCCCCATCTGGAGGCCGAGCGTCCACCCCGCCATGTCGTAGGGCCGGACCGGGGGGCCGCCGCGGTACTCGCGCAGGTCCGGGTAGCGCTGGATCTCGAGGAGGTCCTTCGCGTAGAGGCCGTTCGGCTGCGCGAGGGGGACGACGAAGGACCCGGCGCCGTAGGACTTCCCGTCGGCCGTGAAGGGGGTCGCGGCGGCGAAGACCTCGACCCCGCCAAGGCGGAGGATCTCGACCATCTCGGAGGCGGCGACGGGATCGTGCTGCACGGCGGGGATCACGAAGGAGCGCGGGGCTCCCTTTCGCTCGACGGCGTCGAGGGCCATCCGCGCGCGGTTGCGCAGGAAGTCCTCCCGGTGGCGCGCGGCCGTCTCGACGAAGGCGAAGGAGAGGTCGAGCTCGTAGTCGACGATGTCGCGGAGGCGCCACCACCCCCCCTTCCACGGGTTGGGATAGGAGAGGGAGGGCTCGTGCGCGTCGAAGCCGCGCGAGGCCGTCAGCTCGTTCGGCTCGACGTAGACCGGCGAGCCGATCCGGCAGGAGGCCATCTCGGAGAGTGCCCCGACGATGTTGTGCCACCAGGGGGTCATGATCGAGGCCCCCTCCCACCAGGCGGTGTAGTAGGCGCGGTCGACGACGCCGGTGCGTCCCCGCTGCTCGACCCGCATCGCCATGTTCGAGCCGAGGAGGGCGAGGCCCCGCCAGATCAGGGGGTGGACGTTAGGGTTCGCCGGCTCCGCGAAGGGGGGGACGAAGAGGCGCGCCCCGGTCGATCCCATCTGGTGCTCGTCGAGGACGAGCTGGGGCATCCAGCTCCGGTAGTAGACGTCGGAGACGAGGCGAGTCTCCTTCAGGTTGAACATGAACCAGTCGCGGTTGTTGTCGTGGCCGGCGTAGACGTGGTAGAGCCACGGCATCGGTCCGGCCTCCCACTCGCCGCCCTTCCAGCGGTCGTACCACTCCGCGACGAGGATCTGGCCGTCGGGGTTCGTCGAGGGGATC
>CBRGOK010000380.1:0-4559 GCA_967798035.1 uncultured bacterium | reverse complement strand
GCGCCTCGCGAGGGCGACGAGATGGTCGTCGGGGCGCTGCACGACCTCGTCCATCCCCGCCCGGCCGAGGAAGAGGCGGACGAGGACCTGGGCGGCGGGGACGCGCCCGGGGAACTTATTCGACGTCCAGGTGCAGGCGACGAGCGGCCCCCCCTCCGCGCGCGGGGAGACGTAGCCGTAGCCGTCGAGGCGGCGCGGGACGTCGGAAGCGGGAAAGGCGAGCGAGACCGTCGCCGTCGAGACGAAGGGGATCTCCCGGAGGACACGCGCGAGGTCGACGTCGAGAGGAGCCAGGACTTCCGCGCAAACGAAGGCGGGAACCGTCAGGAGGACCGCTTCGGTCGCCACGGACTCGCCCGCGGCCAGTCGGAGGAGGAACTCCCCCCCTCCCCCTTCGACCCCCTCGACCGCCACGCCGAGCCGGAGGCTCCCCCGGGGCCGGCGCGAGGCGAGGGTCTCGACGATCTCCCCGAGGCCGCCGCGCGGCGTGACGAAGGGGGAGCGGGCGGTCCCGCCCCCGGACCGACGCCGGGTCACCATCGCCCGCAGGAGGCTTCCGCGCTCCCGCTCCATCGCCGCCAGTTGGGGGAAGGTCGCCTCGAGGCTCAGCTCGCGGCCGTCCCCGGCGTAGATCCCGCTGAGGAGCGGCTCGACGAGCCACTCGTAGGTCTCCCTCCCCAGGCGGCGGGACGCGAAGGAGGCGATCGTCTCCTCCGTCCCGTTCCGGCGGGCCGGGACGAGCGGCTCGAGGGCAGCGCGCAGGCGGCCGAGCGGAGAGAGGAGAGGGGTCGCCAGCAGCGGCAGGACCCGCGAGGGGACGAGCCCCGACATCCCCTCCGGCAGCTCGTGGAGCCGGCCCCGCCGCTTGACGAAGGCGCGCGCGAAGTCAGGGTCGGTCCCCTGGAGGCGACCCTCGATCCCGAGGGCGCGGCAGAGGGCGAGGCCGGCGGGCTTCGTCGAGAGGAAGCAGTCGGGTCCCCCCTCGAGGACGAACCCGTCGACCGTTTCGGTGCGGATCTTCCCCCCGAGCCGCCCCTCGGCCTCGAGGAGGAGGAAGGGGACGCCGCGCTCCGCGAGGCGCTGCGCGGCGGCGAGGCCGGTGATCCCGCCCCCCACGATGGCGACGGGGACCCTCACCGCCATCCCCTCGCATCGGCGGTGGCGCGCACGAGGCCGGCGAGCCCCTCGATCATCGCCGGGTGCTCGTTCGCCATCTCGATCCGCTCGAGCCGGACCCCGAGGGAAGCCGCCCGCCGCCGCAGCTCGATGTCGACGTCGTAGAGGACCTCGAGGTGCTCGGAGGTGAACCCGATGGGCGCGACGAGGGCGTCGCGGTGGCCCTCGCGCGCGAGGCCTTCGAGGACCTCCCCCACCTCGGGCCCGAGCCAGGGCTCGGGCCTCTTCCCCATCGACTGGTAGGCGAAGCGGTGCGGCCGAGGGCCGAGGCGCTCGAGGATCGCCTCGACACTCGCGCGGAGCTGCGCGGGGTAGGGGTCGTCCCACTCGAGGATGCGCTCCGGGAGGGAGTGGGCCGTGAAGAGCACGGGCACGTCGCCCCTCCTCTCCGCAGGGAACCGTCCGAGGGCGGAGCGGATGCGGTCCGCGACCGCCTCGAGGAATCCGGGGAGGCGATGCCACTCGCGGATCGGGGCGACCTCGATCGGGACGCGGGCCTCCTCCACCTTCTCGAAGTAGAGCTCGACGCTCATCCGGGAGTAGTGCGGCGCGAGGACGAGGCCGACGGCCCGGCCCACGCCGGAGGCGGCGAGGCGCCCGAGGGCCTCGCCGATCGTCGGCTTCCAGTGGCGCATCCCCACCGCGACGAGGAGGCGGTTCCCGTCGCGGTTCAAGGCGACTTCGAGCGCGCGGGCCTGCGCCTCCGTCCGCTCGCGGATCGGGGATCTCCCCCCGACGGCGGCGTAGCGCGCCCGGACCTCCTCGACGATCTCCGGAGGGGTCGGGCGGTGGCCGCGGACGTCGAGGAGGTAGGGCTCGACCTCCTCGAGCGAATCGGGCCCGCCGTAGGCCATCACGAGGAGTCCGAGGGGCGCCTCCACGGCTCAGCCCGTGAGGTCGTGGACGAGGTCGACGACGGCCCGGACGTTCTCGACGGGGGTGCCCGGGAGGATGCCGTGGCCGAGATTGAAGATGTGTCCCGGGCGGCCCGCCGCCCGTCCGAGCACGTCGCGGACCCGGGCCTTCAGCTCCGGGAGCGGAGCGAACAGGGAGGCGGGATCGAGGTTCCCCTGCACCGCGCGGTCGGCGCCGACGCGGGACCACCCCTCGTCGAGGGGGATGCGCCAGTCGAGGCCGATCACGTCCCCGCCCGCCTCGCGCATCGCATCGAGGAGCGTCGCCGCGCCGACCCCGAAGTGGATCGTCGGGACGCCGAGGGTCGAGAGCCCCTCGAAGAGGCGGCGGGAATGCGGGAGGACGTGACGGCGGTAGTCCGCCGGGCTGAGGACGCCGGCCCAGGTGTCGAAGACCTGGACCGCGTCCGCGCCCGCCTCGACCTGACCGGCGAGGTAGTCCCCCACGACCGTCGCGAACCGCGCGAGGAGCGCGTCGAAGGTCTTCGGGGCCCCGAGCATCAGGCGCTTGGTCTCGAGGAAGTCCCGCGAGCCGCCTCCCTCGACGGCGTAGCAGGCGAGGGTGAAGGGCGCCCCGGCGAAGCCGAGGAGGGGGATCGCGGGGTCGAGGTCCCGGCGGACGAGCCGCACGGTCTCGAGGACCGGGCCGAGCGCCTCCCGGACGTCGACCGGGAGGAGCCGCCCGACGGCCTCCTCGGTCCGGACCGGGTTGTGGATCACCGGCCCCTCCCCCTTCGCGAACTCCAGGCGCAACCCCATCGGGACGAGGGGGAGGAGGATGTCGGCGAAGAGGATCGCCCCGTCGACCCCGAGCCGGCGCACGGGCTGCAGGGTCACCTCCGCGGCGAGCGCCGGGCGCTCGCAGATCTCGAGGAGGGAGTGCTTCTCCCGGATCGCTCGGTACTCCGGCAGGTAGCGGCCCGCCTGCCGCATGAACCAGACCGGGGTCCGGTCGACGCGCTCGCCTCGGGCGGCGCGCAGCAGCCGGGCCTGCGCGACCGGCGCGCTCACAACCACGCGTCGAGGGCCTCCTCGTCCGCCTGGTGGACCGCGGTGTGGAGGGGATAGTCCCGCTGCGTGAAGGGGCGGGCGAGCGTGCTCCGCAGCTCCGTCACGAGGTCGAGGAACCGGAGCAGGTCGGGGATCTCGTAGACGACGACGAACTCCTGGTCCTGGAGCCCCGTCGAGTAGAGGAGGAGCTGGAGGATCTCCGCGTAGCCCTTCCCCACCTTGATGTGGTCCATCATCATCGCCCCCCGGTCCTCCCTCCCCTTCTGGTACCACTCGTGGGTCTTCACGAAGGGGTAGACGACGAGGTAGGGGGAGCGGGTCGCCCCGAACGGATCGGCCTCCTGCGTCGAGCGGGTCCTCGTGTACTGCGAGGGGCGCGTGAACCCCCAGAGCGCGTCGCGCATCCGGGCGAAGGGGCGGATCTCCGCGCAGGCGGCGGCGTAGTGGGCGAAGAAGTCCCGCGCGACCTCGGGGGACTCCGCGGGGCGGGCGACCCAGAGGAGGAGGTCGGCCCCCGGCTCCGTCGGGAAGACCTGGTAGAGGTGGACCGCGGTCCCGACCTCCCGCATCCGCCGCAGCCACTCCCCGCGGACCCGGCGGCGCTCCTCCCTCGGGAGCTTCCAGTAGGAGGCGTCGAACGAGAAGAGGGAGAAGTGGTTGATCGTCTGGGGGGTGGGCTCGGGCATTCCTCTACCTCCGCTCCTCGGCGAGCCAGCGCGCGGCGTCCTTGGCGTGGTAGGTGATCACCAGGTCCGCGCCGGCCCGGCGGATCGCCGTGAGGATCTCGAGGACCGCGCGCCTCTCCTCGAGCCAGCCGCGCTCGGCGGCGGCCTTCACCATCGCGTACTCCCCGCTCACGTTGTAGGCGGCGAGCGGCAGGTCGGGGAAGCGCGCGCGCGTCGCCGCGATCACGTCGAGGTAGGCGAGCGCGGGCTTCACCATGAGGGCGTCGGCCCCCTCCTCGACGTCGAGCGCGCTCTCCTTCAGCGCCTCCCGGGCGTTCGCCGGATCCATCTGGTGCGTGCTCCGGTCCCCCTTCTTCGGGGCGCCCTGCGCCGCCTCCCGGAAGGGGCCGTAGAACCCCGAGGCGAACTTCGCGGAGTAGGAGAGGACCGGCAGGTGGGAGAAGCCCCGCGCGTCGAGGGCGGCGCGGATCCCCGCCACCATCCCGTCGAGCATCGCCGAAGGGGCGAGGACGTCCGCGCCCGCCTCGGCCTGGGAGACGGCGACGCGGCCGAGGACCTCGACGCTCTCGTCGTTCAGGAGGTACCCCTCCGGGAGCCCCGGCCGCCGGAGGTCGGGCGTGGATCCGGCGAGCAGCCCGCAGTGCCCGTGGTCTGTGTACTCGCACAGGCACACGTCCGCGAAGACGAGGAGGTCGGGGACGGCGCGCTTGACCGCGCGCACCCCGCGCTGGACGACCCCCTCCTCGGAGAAGGCGCCGCTCCCCACCGCCGA
>CBRGOK010000379.1:0-4560 GCA_967798035.1 uncultured bacterium | reverse complement strand
CCGGAGGTCCGGCGGTCGGAGGCCGCCTTCCCAACCACCCCCGCCCCGGTCGCGGCCCCCGCGAGCGCGCCGGCCTCGGCGCCTTCCGGCCGCTACGCCTTCGAGGTCCTCGTCATCGACGACGAGGCGCGGCCGGTCGGCGGGGCGACGGTGACGGCGTTCACGGAGCGGACGACCGACGGAAGGACGAAGCGGGTGGCGGTCGATCCTCCGAACGAATGGACGACCGACGCGGCGGGGCGATGCCCTCTGCATGTCCCCATGCCCAGGTTCGGGATCTACGTCGGCCTCCATCTGGCGGCAGAAAAGGCGGGAGTGGGGCGCTCCGGGAGCCAGTGGGTGTCCCCGGAAACGCCCCCGCGGATCCGACTGGTCCTCTTCTCGCCGGTCCGCGTCGAAGGTCGCGTAATGGGCGCCGACGGCCTCCCCGCCAGGGACGCGACTGTCCACTTCTCGCGCGAGAACGGGCCCGAGGGAGGCGAGGAAGGCCTTCCCCTGGCGCAGCCCGTCGACTCGCAGGGTCGATACTCCACGGAGGTGCTCGCCGGGGGACAGTTCGAGGTGTGGGCCGAGGGGGGCGGACAGGGGACCGAGCGCGCCCGGGTCCACTCCTTTCCGGGCTCCCGACACGAGGTCGACTTCTGGCTCCCGGGCGCCCTGACGATCGAGGGGGTCCTCCGGGACCCGTCGGGGAATCCCGTCTCGGGCGGGAAGACGTGGGCTTGGCGCGACCATGGGCCCGCGACTCGCTGGGGCCCGAGTCAGTGGCGACCTGACGCCTTCTTCGGCACCGACTCGGACAAGGGCGGGCGATACCGGATCTCGGTCTCATCTCCGGGAACCTACATGCTCGCGGGCATCGCGCCGGGCTTCGCGAGCAGTCTGCCGGTCGAGGTCTCGGTCGGGGAGAACACGCCCCACGCGAAGGTCGACCTGAAACTCTTCGAGGGAGCCACGATCTCGGGAGTCGTCCGGAAGGCCGACGGGGAGCCCATCGCGGGGATCAACCTCCAGGCCGCGATGGAGGCGCGATCGGATTTCTTCGCCCGCATCCGGGGTCGGACGGCTTCCGCAGGCGTGCTCGGCGGCGGGGAATGCCGGACGAGAGAGGATGGCTCCTTCGAGTGGAGGTCTCTGCACCCCATGGGGACCTACACGATCCGCCGGTACCCCGACTCATTCCCTTCGACCGGATGGGACTCTTGGCCCATCCTCCGCGAGGTTCGCGCCGGCACGCGAGACCTCGAGATCGTCCTTCCCGGCGATCGCGCTCGCACCTGTCCCGTCACGGGGACCGTGCTCGGCCCCGGCGACGCGGGTCCTCCAAGGGAGTTCACCGTCTCCCTCGACCACGACTTCGGCGACGACACGTGGAGCGCGGTCGAGCACCACTCATCGCGCGGCCGGACGGATGGGCGGTTCTCCCTCGACCGGGCGATTCCGGGGGAGCGGTACATGCTGCGGGCCGGCGGCGGATTTCCAGGGGCGGGGTCCGCCCGGGTCGGTCCGTGGATCGCGCGCCCGGAGGGAAACGAGTTCACGATCCGACTCCGGCCCCACGGCTCGCTCGAGTGCCGCGTGGTGGACGGGGCGGGACTCCCCGTGCCTTTCGCCGATGTCGACGGGGAGCCGTTCCCGCCGCACTCCATAGCGCAGGGCTTTCAGCCCGACCGGACCGACGAGACGGGCACCGTCCGGTTCAAGGGAGTCGAACCGACCGGATACCGGATCCGGGCCTGGAAGGGGACACACTCGAGCGAACCGGTCGAGGTGGAGATCCTGGAGGGGGACCGGAATGCGGTCACAATCGTGATCCCCCGATGACCACGACCCTGCCGAGAGTCGTCCTCCATCGATGAAGGGAGGGCCGAGATGGGTCCTCCTCGCCGTCGTCGTCGTGGCGGCGATCGCGGCGGTAATCGTCTCCTTCTCCCCCTCGACGCGGCCCCCTTCCGTCGCGTCGGGAGGTCCCGCGGATCGCGAGCCGCAGGCCTCCGATCCCTTCGTCGGACCCGCGGCGCCCGAACCGCCGCCCGTCGGCGACGACCGGCACGAGACCACGACCCTCCCGGCGAGGAGCGAGGCCCTGCCGTCCGCGGAGGCGGACCGCGGCGCCGTCGACGTGGAGGTGGTCGACTGGGAACTCCGGACGATCGCCGGGGCCACCGTCACCCTCCTCGTCCCCAAGCAACGTCAGGCCGAGATGGTCGACCTCCCCGCGCCCAGCTCGAACCGCTGGCAGACCGACGCGCAAGGCCGGTGCACCGTCTCCTTCCCCGAGAGTTTGCGGAGATCCGTCTTCCTGTCCGCGGAGAAGAGGGGAGTGGGGACCTCGGGTAGGAACGAGGCGCGACCCGACGAGGAGATCGGAAGGGTCCGCCTCGTCCTCTTCCCCCCGGCCCACATCTCGGGACGCGTGTTCCGAGGAGTCGGGACCCCCGCCGCCGGCGCCACCGTCCAGTTCATGTCCGACAGCCCCCTCGGCTTCCGAACGGGCCTGCCCGGGAGGGCCCTGGGTCGCCTCCAGGCGGACGAGGCGGGACGCTTCGAGTTGAACCTTGCCGCGGGGAGCCGCTATGTCGTCTGGGCCTCCGAGGGCGAGGCGGAGAGCGACCGCGCCTTCGTCTACGCGGACGCGGGATCGAAGCAGGAGCTCGCTCTCTGGCTCGAGGGCGCGCTCACGATCGAGGCGCGGCTCTTCGACCCCTCCGGCGCGACCGTCCCGGGCGGATCCGTCATGACGTGGGAGCAGGACCCACCCCAGCCGCTGACCCCTGGAGTCGAGACCCCCGGCGCGTTCCTTCGGGTCGACCGGAGCGAAGGGGGCCGATTCGTGCTTTCCGTCCCCCGCCCCGGGAACTACTCGGTCGTCGGCTTCGAGGACCGCTTCGCGAGCAGCCTCGCCGTTCCCATCGACGTGGAGGAGGGGAACCCCCACCCGCAGGTGACGCTCGCCCTCCTGCAACCCTCGTGGATCTCCGGGAGGGTGCGACGAGAGGGCGGGTCCCCGGTCGGGAACACCGCCATACAGGCGGTCTCCAGCCGCGCGAGCGAGCCGTACGCGGGCGTCACGGGGGAGACCGGTTCCAGTTACCTCCATCCGACGATGGAAGCCCGGACCGGGGAGGACGGGTCGTTCCGGATCCCGCGCCTGCATCCCCTCTCGGCCTACGACCTCCTCCTCCCGCGCGGGCCGGCAGACCCCGCCTTCCACGCGGTCGCCCGGGCCGTTCCCGCCGGGACCGAGAATGTCGAAGTCGTAGTACCCGGGGAGACGGCGGTGACCGTGATCCTCGAGTGCGACGTCCCCGAGCACTCGCATCCGCACGCCGGAGTGACGCTCCTGCGCGAAACGCAGGAGGGAGTGTGGGTGGGCGAGAAAGCCGTCGAGATCGAGAGGCAGGGCGACCCTCCCCGTGGGAAGGGGCGGTTCCGCATCGAGGGCCTGTTTCCCGGCGAGCGGTGCCTCCTCTCCGCATGGGCGGAGGGGCACGGCGAGGCCGTGGAAGGCCCATGGACCGCGAAGGCGGTGGAGGAGGAGATCGTCGTCCGTCTCGAGGGGCCCTCCACGCTCGAGGTCGAGGTGACGGACGGCGACGGGAGAGCGGTTCCCTGCGCGAGCGTCTTCTGCGAGCGGATCACGGAGTGCGAGCCTCTTGCGACGCAGAGATGGCTCCTCACGCCCGCGAGCGGGGTCGTGCGGTTCGCGCCCCTCGGGCCCGGCCCCTATCGACTCGCGGCGGTGCGATGCGCGGCGAGGAGCGAGTGGACGGAGGTCGAGGTCGCCAGGGGGGAGACGCGGGTCCTCACCCTCTCCCTCGAGCCGTAGGCGATGGGCCGGACGGGAGAACGGGCGACCCGGCGTCGGGGGCCCCTCTGGTGGACGGCCTACTACGCGGGCGCCGCCCTGCTCGCGCTCGGAATCGGGGAGTTCGCGGCCCGCTGGAAGATCGAAGGAGGCTTCTCCGCCGCCTGCGCCTCGGTCGCGGGGCGTCCCGGCTCGTGGGCGGGCCCGGCCGATGCGCCGCTCGTCCCCGACGAGGAACTCGGCTACGTCCTCAATCCGGCGCTGCCCGGAATGAACTCCCTCGGCTTCCGCGGTCCCGAGGTCCCGCCGAAGTCCGACGCGGGAATCGCGCGCCTCCTCGTCCTCGGCGACTCGATCGCCTACGGGGAGGGGGCCTTCCCGGACGGGTTGCGCGAACGGCTCGCGAGGCGCGAGGGTGGCGCCGTCGAGGTCGTGAACGCGGCCGTCCCCGGCTACACGATCCACCAGGAGCGGCTCTACTTCGAGCGCCGGCTCGGATCGGTCGACGCCGACCTCGTCCTCCTCCAGTACTGTCTCAACGACCACCACCGCTTCCTCCATCACATCGCGGCCGACGGTCGGAGACTCCTCGCGCTCGAGGCTCGCCGCGGCCACCCCGGAACGGAACCAGCCTGGCTGGAGGCCCTCGTTCGGCGCAGCTACCTGCTGACGGAGGTCCGGCGCCGCTGGTTCCGTCGCCGTCTGGCGACTTCCGCGCACGAACCGTGGGAAGCGAGGGAGGACATCGCACC
>CBRGOK010000378.1:0-4564 GCA_967798035.1 uncultured bacterium | reverse complement strand
GCGCGAGTTGTCCGGGCGCCTCTTGAGGATCTCGATGAAGCCCTCGAGAGCCACACGGGGTCTCTCCACGAGGATGGATTCCAGGCGATCGAGCTCGGCGTCGAGCATCGCTTCCTGCACCCCGGCGAAAGCCCCGACGCCGACGAGGAGGACCGCCACCGCGCCCGCCGGGATGGGATGGCGCCGGACCCATCGCGCCGCCCGTCGAAGCGGACCGGGGAGGCGCCGGCTGATCGGCTCGAAGCGGAGGAACCGCCGCAGGTCCTCCGCCATCTCCGCCGCGCTCCCGTAGCGACGGTCGGGGCGCTTCTCCATCGCCGCGAGGGCGATCGCGGCGAGCGGCGTGGGGATCGCGGGGTTGAGCCGACGCGGGTCGGGGGGATCCTGGAAGGCGATCTCCTGAAGGACCTTCGGGGCGGAATCGCCCTGGAATGGGACGGCGAGGGTGATCGCCTCGTAGAGCGTGACGCCGAGGGAGTAGACGTCGGCCCGCGGCGTGACGGGGATACGCCCGGACATCGCCTGCTCGGGCGAGAGATAGTGGTAGGTCCCGACGAGATCCCCCGAGCGCGTGAGGCTCGCGGCCGTGACGTCCTTCGCCAGGCCGAAGTCGGCGAGGAGTGGATGGAGGTCGCGACGCAGGAGGATGTTCCCGGGCTTGACGTCGCGGTGGATCACGTCCTGCCCGTGCGCGTACTCGAGGGCGTCGGCGATCTGGGCGAAGATCCGGGCGATCGCGCCGAAGTAGCCGGAGTGACGACCCGAGGGGACGTCGACGCCGGGGACCGGCTCGTCGCCGAGGATCTCCCCGACGACCGAGGCGAGGACGACGCGCGGGAGGCCCTTGGTCCCCTTCTTCTGGAGGGCGGCGAGAACCTGCGCGAGGTTCGTTCCCTCGACGTACTCCATCGCGAAGTAGACCTGCCCGTCGGCCTCGCCCGTCTCGAGGGTCGGCACGATGTTCGAGTGGCGGAGCCGGGTCGTGATCTCCGCCTCGCGGTGGAAGCGATCGAGGTTGCGGATCGACTCCGAAAGGACCGGGGAGAGGACCTTGAGGGCGACCCGTTCCCCCGTCGCGATCTTCTCCGCGAGGTAGACGACTCCCATCCCTCCCCCGCCGATCTTCTTCCGGAGGACGTAGCCGCCGATCCGGCGGCCCGGCTTCGAGGAGCCGTCCCTCCCCGCCAGGAGGTCGAGGGAAGCGAGCGTCGAGAAGTGGGCCTCGAGCGCGTCGCGGAGGGAGGGGTAGCGGGCAAGGTACTCGGGCAGGCTCGGCTCCTCCCCCCGCGCGCGACGGTCGTTGATCTCGGCGAGGATCGCCTCGAGGTCGGCTTCAGGTTCCAGAGATCCCTCCGGGGAATTCCTTGCCGGGGCCGAGAATCTTGCGGCAGGCCTCGTAGGCGCGGGAGATGGCCTTCCGGACCGCGTCCGGCTTCTTGCCCGTGCGGGCGGCGATCTGCGCCTGGGTGAGGCCCTCGAAGTGGGCCATCCGGAGGTACTCGCGATCCTCGGGAGAGAGCCTCTCGAGGAGCGCCGGGATGCCGTCGATCTCCTCCCGTTTGGCGACCTCCTTCGAAGGGGTCGGCTGGGATCCGGGGATGGCGTCGCGGAGCCAGCCCGGGGCGCTCCCTCCCCCCGGCATGGTCTTCTCCAGGGACTGGGGATCGGTGCCCCGCTTGTCACCGAATTCCTTGCGCTTGTGGTCGATCAGGCGGTTGCGGACCAGCTCGTCGACCCAGCCCCGGAAGGCGCGGAGGTTCTCGAAGTGCGCGCCCGGCGCCCCCCGGTAGACGGCCATCTGAATCTCCTGCGCGACGTCCTCGGGAGGGACGCGCTTCCGGAGGCGCTGGCTGATCTGCCTCTCGACGGAGCGGCGGATCATCGCCTGGCAGTGGGGGAAGAGCCGGTCGTACTCCGCCCGGTCGCCCCGCCGCTCAGCGGCGAGCCAAGCCTCGAACCAGGAGGACCGGTCCTCTTCCACTCTCCCGCGCCTGCCACCCGGCGGAGCGACGCGCCCGCCTCCCGCTCCGCGCCGGGACGGAACGGGGGGCGGTTCTGCCGCCTCTCCCTGGGGCGCGGGGCGATTCTACCCTTCCGGCCGGGGGAGGGATCGTGGGGGGGAAAGAGAAGCGGGGGAGGAAAAGAAGCGAGGCGGGAAGGCATCGCCTTCCCGCCCCAGAGAACGACCTCCTCGCGCGTCCCCTCGCCGGCTCCATGGAGCCTGCGAAGCCGTCTGTTTGGACGGAGTAAGCGTCGCGCCTCTCGACCGCGGTCGGATGCGGCCCCGGCGCGACGCCCCCCCTACTTCCTCAAACGCAAGACGGGTCGGGACCGGACAGACTTTTTTCGGGTCTTTACCCGACCCGACGGGGGGGGGCTCGCGGAGCCCTACTCGTGCCGGAGGGCCTCGATCGGGTGGAGGCGGGCGGCCCGGACGGCCGGGTAGAGGCCGAAGAGGATCCCGACGGCGCAGGAGATCCCCAGGGCGAGCACGACCGACGCGGGGGTGACGATCGTCTTCCACCGAGTCGCGGACTCGATCCCGGCCACCCCCCCGAAGCTCACGAGGCAGCCGAGCACCCCCCCCAGGGTGGCGATCGCGAGGGTCTCCATCAGGAACTGCTCGACGATGTGGCGGCGCTTCGCCCCGAGGGCCCGGCGGATCCCGATCTCCCGGGTCCGCTCGGCGACGGTGGCGAGCATGATGTTCACGATCCCGATCCCCCCGACGAGGAGGGAGATCCCGGCGGTGAGGATCATGACGACGGAGAAGACCCGCTGGGTCTCCCGCCGCTGGCGGAGCATCTCGAGGGGGACGAGGATCTCGAAGTCGCGCTTCTCGTGGAACCTCGCGACGACCGTCTCGAGCATCCGGGCCGTGTCCGCGACGTCGTCCTCGGACCGGACGCGGACGAGGATCTGGTCGAGCTCGATGCGGGTCTGCTCGTAGGAGCCCGCCTGGGAGGAGGAGGACATGAGGCCGTAGGTCTTGAGGACGGTGCGGAAGGGGACGTAGACCTCGGAGGAGCGGGTGTCGATCGAGAGGGCCTTCTGGGTCGGGGAGTCGTAGTCCTCGTCGGCGAGGACGCCGACGACGCGGAAGTAGACCGTCCCGAGGCGCAGGTCGAGGCGGAGCGGGTCCTCGACGATGCCGAGGTCGTTCAGGAGCCGGCGGCGCACGACGCAGACGCGCTCCGCCTTCTCCACGTCGAGGGGGGATAGGATGCGCCCGACCTCGGGATGGAGGTTGAGCATCTCGAAGTGCTCCGGGAGGACGCCGAAGACCTTCGCGTCGATCCGCTTGCTCCCCCGCCAGATCCCCTTCTTCACGGTGTGGACGGGGAGCGCCCGCTCGACGGTCGGCACCGTCTGGCGGATCCGGTCGAGGTCGTCGAAGGTGAGGCCGAATTGCCCGAGCCACTCCCGCTCCTGGCCCGTCGGCTTCTGGGCGCGAGGGGGGCGCACGGAGTTGACGATGACGTTGCGGACCCCCAGGTGGCGCATCTGCCGGAGGATCTCCGCGCGGGCCCCGGCGCCGACGGCCATCATCGCGATGACGGAGGAGATCCCGAAGACGATGCCGAGGGTGGTGAGGAAGGAGCGGAGCTTGTAGCGGCGGAGGTTGCGCAGCCCGAGGCCGAACTCCTCGACGAGGTGGGCGAGCACGGGCTAGCCCGCCCCGTCGTCCGAGACGACGCGCCCGTCGCGGAACTCGACCCGCCGGTCCGCCGCCTGGGCGACCTCGGGGTTGTGGGTGACGAGGAGGATCGTGCGGCCGCTCGCGTGGAGGTCGCGGAAGAGGCCGAGGATCGAGGCGCCCGAGGAGGAATCGAGGTTCCCCGTCGGCTCGTCGGCGAGGAGGAGCGCAGGCTCGTTCACGAGGGCGCGGGCGAGTGCGGCGCGCTGGCACTCCCCGCCCGAGAGCATGCTCGGGAGGTGATCGAGGCGGGCGCCGAGGCCGACGCGCTCGAGGAGGGAGCGGGCCGCCTCGCGCCGGGCCCGCCGGGTCGCCCCCGCGTAGTACGCGGGGACCTCCACGTTCTCGAGGATCGAGAGGTGGGGGATCAGCTGGAAGGACTGGAAGACGAACCCGATCCGGCGGTTGCGGACCTCCGCCAGCTCGTCGTCGGGGAGCCCCGCGAGGTCCCGCCCCTCGAGGAAGACGGAGCCCTGCGTCGGGCGGTCGAGGCCCCCGACGAGGTTGAGGAGGGTCGACTTCCCCGAGCCCGAGGCCCCGATGATCGCGGCGAACTCCCCCTGGCGGAAGGAGAGGTCGACGTCGCGCAGGACCGCGAGGCGCGCCTCCCCCTCGCCGTACTCCTTACGCGCCCGCTCGAGGCGGACCAGCGGCTGCATCCGGCTCCTTCTTCACCTCCTCCTCCTTCCCCTCGGGCCCCGCGGTGGCGGAGTCCGGGTTGTAGAGGAAGACGGTCTCCCCCTCCTTCAGCCCCTCGCAGATCTCGACATGGGTGTCGTTCTGCCGGCCGGGCTTCACCTCGCGGCGCTCGGGGCGCTCCGCCCCGTTCGCGAGGTAGACGAACGACTTCCCCTCCTTCGGGAAGAC
>CBRGOK010000377.1:0-4600 GCA_967798035.1 uncultured bacterium | reverse complement strand
CGCCGAGCGCGCCCGCTCCCTCGCCGAGGCGATCGGCGGACGCGAGGGGCTCACTCCCCGCCAGCGGGAGGGGGCCTCGAAGGCGACGGCGGAGTCCTCCCGGGCGATGGAGGAGGGAGCGCGCGCCACGCGCGAGGGGGAGGAGTCCCGCGCGTCCGCTTCCCGCTCCGCCGCCCTCGACGCCCTCGCGCGGGCGCGCCGCTCCCTCTCCGAGTCGAGGAACGTCGGGGAGACCGCCCCGGAGGAGGCGAAGAAGCTCGCGCAGCGGCAGCGGGAGATCCGGGAGCGGATCCTCGAGCTCGCGCGCCGCCTCAAGGAGAAGCCCAACCGCCCCCGGCCGAAGAGCCTCGACAGCGCGGGCGGCTCCGCGGAGGAGGCGGCCGATTCCCTCGACCGCGGCGACCTCGGCGAGGCGGAGCCGAAGGAGGAGGAGACGGAGAAGTACCTCGCGCAGGCCCGCGACGAGGTCGAGCAGGAGCGGAGCCGTTACCTCCGCCTGCGCGAGGAGGAGCTCCTCTTCAAGATCGGGGACGAGCTCGCCTCGATGATCAAGGCGCACGACGAGGCCCGCGCCCGGACCGCCGCTCTCGACGGGGAGCGCCGGGAGGCGGGGGACCTCACCCGCGCGATGAAGGTCGGGCTCCGCAAGACCGCGGAGGCCGAGAAGCAGGTCGCCGAGGACTGCGCGCGCGTCGGCAAGGCCCTCGCGGAGGAGGAGGCGAAGGTCTTCGCGTTCCTCCTCGGCTCGAACGAGGAGGACCTCCGCGGGATCGCGGAGAGCCTGGGGGCCCCCGAGTTCGCCACGGACGAGCGCGTCCAGGGACTCCAGGAGGACGTCGCCGACCGGTTCACGAAGCTCCGGGAGGCCCTGAAGGACGAGATCCGGCGCCGCGAGCGGCCTCCGGAGCAGGGGACGAACGAGGGCTCGCGGCGAAACCGCCTCGTCCCCGACCTCGCCGAGCTGAAGATGCTGAAGCAGCTCGAGGAGGAGGCCCTCGACCGGACCCAGGCGTTCGGCCGCCGCCTCGAGTTCCTCGAGGGGGAGGAGGACGCCTTCACCCGCGGGGAGCTCACCCGGCTCGCCCACCGCCACAACCGCATCACCGAGCTCTTCCAGGAATTCATGCTCCGTCTCGGGCACAAGCCCGGGGAGCCGGAGGACGCCGACGCCAAGGGGGAGGAAGGCTCCCCTCCCGTCGGCCCTCCGAGGAGACTCCGATGAAAATCCCGCTCGCGCGGATCCCGACCCTCTTCCTCCCCTTCCTCCTCCTCGCCCCGGCCGCCTCCCCGCAGGAGCCGGAGGAGGGGGTGAAGGAGGACCTCACGCGGCTCTTCGACCAGGTCCAGAAGGACCTGAAGGAGATCGACCGCCTCCTCCTCGAGGCCGGCAACGGCCGGGAGGCGGCGGAGAAGAGCGCGGAGGCGCTCGCCGGGATGAAGAAGCTCCTCGAGCGCGTCCAGGGGCACGGCCAGTCCGCCGTGAAGTCGATCGAGGAGATCCTGCGCAAGGCGCCGACCTGAAGCAGCTGCGGCGGCTCCGGTCGGCAGCCGCAAGACTCCTCGAAGCAGCCGAAGGACCCCCAGGGGAACCGCCCGCAGGAGCGGGAGAAGACCCCACGCAATCCGGGCGACGCGCCGCGGACCTCCGAGGGCAACCCCGAGGATCCGGGGAAGGAGGAACGGATGCCTCCGGACCAGCGTCCCCGCGGGGAGCGGCACCGCCCCCCCGCCAAGGTCAGCCCCGCCGATCTCCTCCACGGCCAGTGGGGCGACCTTCCCGAGAAGGAGCAGGAGTTCCTCCTGAACCCCTCCTCCGACCAGCTCCCGGTCCGCTATCGCCGCTACATCGAGGAATACTTCCAGAAGGTGCAGAAGGCGCAGACCCCGCGCTGATCGCCCCGGTGCTCTCCCTCCTCCTCCCCACGCTTCTCCTCGGGGCCTCCCCCGACGAGAAGCAGCGCCCGCCGGGCGACGCGACGTCCCCGGAGGCCGCCTCGCGCCCCGCCCTCTCCCGCTCGGACGGGGAGCGGGCGGCGATGGCCATCCGCCGGGGGCTCGGGGCGCTGCGGAGGGAGATGGAGAAGGCCGAGGACGGGGCCGTCCCCCGCGGCGAGGCGGAGGAGTACGCCCCCGTCGGCGTGACGGCCCTCGCGGCCCTCGCCTTCCTCGGCGACGGGACGGCGCAGGAGCGGGGGCTCCACGCCCCTGTCCTCGAGCGGGCGCTCCGCTACCTCCTCGCCAAGTCGGACCGCTCCGGGGGTCCCCGGGACGGCTACATCGCCACGGACGGGGACACCCTCTCGAAGATGCACGGCCACGGCTACGCGACCCTCGCCCTTGCCGAGGCGTACGGGATGTTCCGGCCGCGCGTCGGCCGGGAGGGGCACGAGCCGATCCGGGAGAGCCTCGAGCGGGCGGTCCGGCTGATCGAGCGCTCCCAGGGGGAGACGGGGGGCTGGTACTACGAGCCCGAGCGTTCCCTCGAGCACGAGGGGTCGGTCACCGTCTGCCTCATCCAGGCGCTGCGCGCCGCGCGCAACGCGGGGATCGCCGTGAACAAGAAGGTGATCGACGACGCCCTCGACTACCTCCGGCGATCCCAGAGGAGCGACGGCTCCTTCCGCTACCACCTCGGCAGCGACCAGACCTCCCCGGCCCTCACCGCCGCGGGCGTGGCGACGCTCCAGGCGATGGGGGAATACGGCTCCGAGGCGGTCGAGTCGGGGATCGGCTGCCTCCTCCGCTGGACGGAGGCGAACTCCCTCGCCTCCTTCGGGGGCGGGAGCGCCTTCCCGCAGTACCAGCGCTTCTACACGGCGCAGGCCTTCTTCCACTACCGCGACCCGCAGGTCTTCGAGCGGTGGTTCCGGGGCGAGCGGGACCGGCTCCTGCGCAACCAGGAGACCGACGGGACGTGGGAGGAGCGCTCGACGTTCGGCGTCGCCTACACGACGGCGACGAACGTCCTCGTCCTCGAGATCCCGCTCGGGCTGCTGCCGATCTTCCAGCGCTAGCGCGAGTCTGCCGGGCCACGCGCCTCGGCTGCCGGGAGTCTCTGACGGGTCCTGGCTCCGAGCCACCGCCCCCCCATTTCCCGACACGGATCCCTCCGGGACGAATCGGCGGGGGCGCCTCTCCGACTCCCGACGAGCCGTCTCCGGCTTCCAGCGCGCGGAGCCGGCCCTTCCGAACCGCCCGCGGAGGCAAGGCCCTCGCCGAGGCGAGCGCAGCGAACGGGGCCTTGCCAAGGGTCGCTCGAGCCCCGAATCACCCCGCCAAAGGGCAGGAGAACCGGATTCCGGGCGACTCGCGGGCTTCTGTCACGAACGGTAGGATCACAACCTCTCGGCCGGTGGTGCGGTCGAAGAGCGACCGCAAGGAGTTCCCATGCGCGGGTCGCTTCTCCCGTGCGCGATCCTCGGCGTCGCCTCCTCCCTGCCGGCGTGCACGGAGGCTCTCCCGCCTCCCCCGACCCCCGACGCCCAGGGCCATGCAGGTCCCGCCGCGGCCGCGCCTGCGACCGAGGAGGCCGGGGCTCGCGGCCGCGCGCTCGAGGCGCTCCGAGCCCTCCCCCTCGCCTTCGTCGAGAACGTCGGTCAGTGGGAGGAGCCCTCCCGTTTCGTCGCCCGCCGAGGGGGGCTCTCGGTCCACCTCTTCGAGGGCTCCCTCGGGCTCCTCCTCTCGCGAGCGGAGGAGTCCTCCGAGGAGTGCTCGGAGGAGGATCTCCTGCCTTCTCCCCCGGAACGGTCTTCACCGCCACGGCGCTTCGAGGTCGCCGCGCTTCGCTTCGGATTCGAGGGGTGCGCCGAGTGGGGGAGGATCGAGGGAGTCGATCCCCTCCCGACCCAGTTCAACTACTTCCTCGGCGACGATCCCTCGCGCTGGCGCACGGGGGCGAAGGGTTACCGGAGCGCGAGGTACGAAGGCCTCTACGAGGGCGTGGACCTCGTCGTGCGGGAAGGGGAGGGTTCCGCTTTCGAGTACGACTTCCACTTCGAGCCGGGGGCGGATCTCAGAGCGGCCGCGGTTCGGGTCCAGGGGGCGGTTTCGCCTCTTCGTCTGGACGAGGAGGGGGCGCTCGTGGTGAGCACTTCTCTCGGGGAGATTCGCCAGCCGAGGCCGAGGGCGTGGCAGGAGAGGGGCGAGGCGGGCAGGGAGGCGGTGGATTGCTCGTACCGCCTCTTGGGGAAGGACCGTTTCGGATTCGAGGTGGCGGGACGGAGCGGGGACTGCGCGCTGGTCGTGGATCCGCAGCTCCTCTACTCGACCCACCTGGGAGGGAACTCCAGCGACGTGGCCTACGCCCTCGCCCTCGACTCGACGGGAGCGGCCGTCGTGGCGGGAGAGACATTGTCCACCAACTTCCCCACGACCCCGAACGCCTTCCAGACGAGCTTCGGCGGCGGCTCCTACGACGCCTTCGTCACGCGCCTTTCCCTCTCCGGTGGGCCTCCCTCCTACTCGACCTACCTGGGGGGAAACTCGAACGACAATGCTTATGCCCTCGCCCTCGACTCGACGGGAGCGGCCGTCGTGGCGGGAGGGACGGGGTCCACCAACTTCCCCACGACCCCAAACGCCTTCCAGACGAGCTTCGGGG
>CBRGOK010000376.1:0-4605 GCA_967798035.1 uncultured bacterium | reverse complement strand
CCGCGCGCGTCCCGTTCGCCGGGCCCGGGGAGCCGGCTTCTGACCCCATCCTCGTCTCCCGTTCAGGGTCGCCAAGGATGAACCCGCGACCGGAGGATCGTGCGTCCTCCGGGTCCCTCCCCGAGCCCCGGCGCGGACGGGGGAGAGGGCGGAGTTCGCGCCGGAAGGAGAGCTGGGATGCGCACCGGAGAGATCGTCACGCTGGCCCTTGGGATCGCAGGGGGACTCCTCGGATGGACCGGCCGGGCGCTCGGGCAGCCCCCGAACGACGAGTGCGCCGGGGCGATCCCGGTCTTCGACGGCCTCAACGCGCCGGGCACGAACGTCGGATCGACGACCTCCGCTCCCGCGTGGCCCTGCGCGTCGGGAGAGAACGACCTCTGGTACTCCTACGTCGCGAGCTGCACGGGGTCCGTCGTATTCACCTTCTGCCCGCCGGGCTCCGCCTCCTACGACTCGGCCCTCGCGGTCTACTCGGGCACTTGCGGCGCACTCTCGCTCCTCGGCTGCAACGACGACCGCTGCGGGACCTCCTCGGAGGTCATCGCCTCGGTGACGGCGGGGACCACCTACTACGTGCGCGTCGGGGGCTGGACCGGCCAGACCGGGACGTTTGCCTTGGACGTCTCCTGCCACGTCGTCCCGTCGAACGACCAGTGCGCGGGTGCGATCCCCCTCGCGGACGGGTCGAACGGCCCTTTCTCGAACGTAGCGGCGACCCCTTCGGGGATCAGCTCGGGCTGCCCCCCTCCGCAGAACGACGTCTGGTTCACCTACGGCGCCGCCTGCTCCGGCGCGACGTACGTCTCGACCTGCGGTCCGGGAGGCGCGAACTTCCCGACGTCGATCGAGGTCCTCTCCGGCACCTGCGGGTCGCTCTCCCTCGTCGCGTGCGGGCTCAATCCCTACTTCCAGGCCCAGTCCAGCGTGGTGAGGTTCACGGCGACCGCGGGAACGACCTACCTGATCCGCGTGGGGGCGACCTTCTCGGGGCCCGCCATGGGAGAGTTCCTCCTTAACGTCTTTCCCGAGTGCGCCGTCGCCGGGGTCCCGTCGAACGACGAGTGCGCGGGCGCGATCTCGCTTAGCGAGGGGCTGAACTGCCCTGGCACAACCATCGGGGCGAGCACCTCCGCCCCCCCCTGGGCTTGCGCGCCGACGACGGGGAACGACGTCTGGTACACGTTCGTCGCGACTTGCACGGGATCGGTCACCTTCCGCACGTGTCCGGACGGCCCCTCTCTGCCGACCACCTTCCCTGCGCGGGTCGAGGCCTTCGAGGGGACCTGTGGCAACCTGACCCTCATCGCCTGCGACGACTCGTTCGGAATCTGTGGGGGCATCGGGATCCCGACGATCGCGGGGCGAACCTATTTCCTGCGTGTCGGCGGCCTCGGCGGCGCGACGGGGTCGTTCCTGCCGCTCCTCCTGTCCGGGATCTTCACGGGGGGGATCTGCCTTCCCCCGGGACCCGCGTGCGTGCTCTTCGAGGAGAACTTCGAGGGCGGCACGCTCGGGTCCTACTTGGAGACGGACCTGTCGGGCGCACCGGCGGCCACGCTCTGGCACCCGGAGTCCAACTGTTCGCCTTCGATCCCGATCCCCCCCCAGATGAACACGGAGGCGGCCGCCTACAACCAGGGGAACGTCGGAAACTACAGTTATGCGACCGGTCCCGCCGCGAACGCCGGAGCGATCGAATCTCCCCTTCACTCGGGGACAGCCGGCGCGAGCCTCCAGCTCCAGTTCGACTACTCGCTAGGCGTGGAGCCTGCCGGGTTCGAACAGACGCTCCTCCAGGTCCGGCCGGCGGGGGGCAGCTGGACGACGCAGTTCAACCTGTCCCTCATCAACCTCCCGGGGACGGTCAGCTGCCTGCCGGAGGACATGAGGCATGTGAGTTTGACCCTCCCCTCCCTGCTCACGAGCGGACCCTGGCAGCACCGGTTCGTCTTCGACACGGTGAACGGAAGCCAGAACGGCTTCCTGGGCTGGTACGTCGACAACGTCCGGGTCGTCCAGTCCGCCTCGAACGGGGGCGGGAGCTTCTCCTCCGTCCCCACCGGCTGCGGCGGCGCGAGCCTCGCGCCCTCGGGCATTCCGGTGATCGGCGGCACGGTCACCTATTCGATCAGCGGAGGGCTCGGGACCCCGCTCCTCTGGATCTGGATCGGGCCGGGGACGGCGATCCCCCTCTGCCCGCCGGCGGGCTGCACGCTGGGGGCTCCCATCGGACTCCTCTTGGCGGTTCCCTCCCTCACCCTCCCCGTTCCGTGCGACACCTCGATCATCGGCGGATCGGTGCAGACGCAGGGCGCGGACGTCGGCGCGCCGGGAGGCTGCCCCGCGGGGACGCCCGTCCCGATCCAGCTCACCGTGACCGACACCGTGACGACCGTGATCGGGTGAGGACGCGGAGGCGAACGTCGAGGAGATGGAAGGGACCTTCAGGATGCTCGCCGATATGGTCTCGAGCCTGAGGTTCGACGTGCACACGGCCGGCGAGAAGGCGCCGAGCCCGCCGGTCGACCTCGCCGCCTTCTCCGACAAGTTCCCGGCGGCGGCCCTGAAGAGGCCCTGGAAGCGGGACAGCGCCTCGACCCTCGTCCCCGACGGGGACGGGATCCTCTGGGTCTCCCTCGGCCCGTAGCGGTCGGGTTGATCTGCCGAGGGAGGCGCGCCATCCTCCCCCGTTCCGCTCCTCGTCGCCGAGGGGCGGGAGTCCCCCTCCCCCGCGATGGAACACCGCCCCCTCGGTCGATCCGGCCTCCGCGTCAGCGCGCTCTCCCTGGGGGCGATGACCTTCGGAACCTCGAAGGGGTTCATGAAGGGGGTCACCTCGAGCGACCGCGAGGCGCGCGCGGTCCTCGACCGCGCGCTCGACGCCGGGATCGACACGATCGACACGGCGAACGTCTACTCCGAGGGGGGGTCGGAGGAATGCCTCGGGCGCTGGCTCGAGGGGCGCCGCGACCGCGTCGTCCTCGCGACGAAGTGCCGGTTCCCGACGCAGCCCGCGGCGGCGGGGGAGACGCGGGCGCCCGACGTCGGCCTCTCGAGGCGAGCGATCCTCACCGCGTGCGAGGGGAGCCTGAAGCGGCTTCGAACGGACCACGTCGACCTCTACCAGGTCCACATGCAGGACCGCTCCGTCCCGATCGAGGAGACGCTCCGCGCGCTCGACGACCTCGTGCGGTCCGGGAAGGTCCGGTACGTCGGGGCCTCGAACTACGCCGGCTACCGCCTCGTCGAGTCCCTCTGGGCGGCCGACCGGCGTGGCCTCGAGGCCTTCGTCTCGCTCCAGCTCCAGTGGTCGCTCCTCGTCCGCGACGCGGAGCGCGAGCTGATCCCGGCCTGCCGGACTTTCGGGCTCGGGGTCCTCGTCTGGAGTCCCCTCGCCCGCGGCTTCCTCTCGGGGGGGTACGTCCGGGGGAAGGCCCCGCCGGAGGGATCGCGCCTGGCGGCCTGGACCGACACCTGGCGCCACGTCGACACCGACCGCGGGTGGGCGATCCTCGAGAAGGTCCGGGAGATCGCGAAGCGGAGCGGGACGACCCCCGCGGCCGTCGCGATCGCCTGGCTGCTGCGCCGACCCGAGACGAGCAGCGTGATCCTCGGGGCGCGCGACGTCGGGCAGCTCGAGGCGAACCTCGCCTCGCTCGAGGTCCGGCTCACGGAGGAGGACGCGCGGGCGCTCGAGGAGGCCTCGCGCCCGGCCTGGGGCTACCCCTACGACTTCATCGGGGCGCGCGAGCCCTGGTAGGGGCGGACCTTGATCGAGGTCGAGGGATTCACGAAGTCGTACGACGGCCTCGCCGCCGTCACGGACCTCTCCTTCGCCGTGCAGGCGGGGGAGATCCTGGGCCTCGTCGGCCCTAACGGCGCGGGGAAGACGACGACGCTCCGGGCGATCGCGGGGATCCTCCGGCCCACCCGCGGGAGGATCACGGTCGCGGGGCACGAGCTCGAGCGGGAGCCCGTGGCGGCGAAGCTCGCCCTCGCCTACGTGCCGGACACGCCCCACCCCTACGACCTCCTCACGGTCGGGGAGCACCTGCGGTTCACCGCCCTCGCCTACCGGATCGAGGATTCCGAGGCGCGGGCCGGGCCGCTGCTGGCGGAGCTCGAGCTCCTCGAGAAGCGCGACGCGCTCGCCTCGACCCTCTCCCGGGGGATGCAGCAGAAGCTCGCGATCGCCTGCGCGTTCCTCCGCGAGCCGCGCGCGATCCTCCTCGACGAGCCCCTGACGGGCCTCGACCCCCGGGGGATCCGGGACATGCGGGAGTCGATCCGCCGGCGCGCGGGGGCGGGCGCGGCGATCCTCATCTCCTCCCACCTCCTCGAGCTCGTCGAGAAGCTCTGCCACCGGGTCCTCATCCTCCACCGGGGCTCGCGCCTCGCCCTCGGCACACTCGACGAGATCCGGGCCGCGGCGGCGATCCACCGGGACGCGACGCTGGAGGAGGTGTTCTTCGCAATCACCGAGCGGGGTCCGTCGGCCCCCTCGTGAACGACGCCCTCCTCTTCCTCGCCCTGCGCCTGCGGCGCAACCGCCTCCGGCAGTTCGCGCGGGGGCTGCGGCGCCCGAAGAAGGCGATCGGGCTC
>CBRGOK010000375.1:0-4610 GCA_967798035.1 uncultured bacterium | reverse complement strand
AAGCTCGTCCACCGGCCGCGTCGCGTCGAGGACGAGGTGCGCCACCTCGGCGTAGAGCGGCTCCCTCGCCGCGAGGATCGCGGGGACCTCCTCGTCGGCGGGGGCGCCGGTGAGGGAGGGGCGCTTCTCGGCGCCTCCCGCCCGGATGCGGGAGGCGAGCGTCTCCGCGTCGGCGCGGAGGTGCACCACAAACCCGCCGCTGCGCATGCGCTCCCGGTTCTTCTCGGAGAGGACGATCCCCCCTCCCGTCGCGACGACGCCCTTGAAGACCTCGCAGAGCCGGGCGAGGACCGCGGTCTCCGCCGCGCGGAGCGCCGCCTCCCCCTTGGTCCGAAGGAGGTCGCCCGCGAGTGCCCCCGCGATCGTCGCGACGAGGTCGTCGGTGTCGGCGAAGGAGGCGCCGAGTCGGGCCGCGAGCGCGCGGCCGACGGTGGTCTTCCCGCTCGCCCGGGCTCCGACGAGGAAGACGCGCATGGCCTATGTCCCCTCGCGGCGCCGGAGGGCCGCGTGCGCGGCCGCCCGGAAGAGGTCCCGGGAAGGGTCGGCCCCGGTGAAGTGCCGGAACTGCGCGACCGCCTGGCGCCAGAACATCTCGATCCCGCCGATCCCGATCGCCCCCCGCTCGCGCGCGAGCCGGAGGAGCGCCGTCTCGGGAGGGTCGTAGACGACGTCGAGGACGACGGTGCCGGGGCGGACGGCCTCCGGAGGGACGGCGAGCGCGGAAGGGTCCCGCGTCCCGACGGGGGTCGCCTGGACGAGTACGTCGTGCGGAGTGGAGGCGAGGTCTCCCCAGCCGACCGGTCCGGCCCCGGTCGCGGCGCAGGCCGCCGCGACGCGGTCGGGGGAGCGACCGGAGAGGAAGACGCGGGCGCCCCGCGCGCGACAGGCCGAGGCGACCGCGCGGGCGGCGCCCCCGGAGCCGAGGACGAGGACGGTGGCGCCCGACAGGGACCGTCCCGTCTCCTCCACGATCGCCTCGGCGGCCGCCTCGCCGTCGGTGTCGTGGGCCTCCCATCCCTCCGCCGAGCGGACGAGGGTGTTCGCCGAGCCGCAGGCTTCGACGGCCGGAGAGCGGCGCTTCGCGAGCCGGGCCGCATCGAGCTTGAAGGGGGCGGTGACGCTGAAGCCCGCGAAACGGTGGTCGTCGAGGAGGGAGAGGAAGTCCCCCAGCCGGGAGGGGGAGAAAGGGAGATAGACGGCGTCGAACCCGGCCGCGCGCAGCGCGGCGCGATGGACGGCCGGGGAGAGGGAGTGTCCGATCGGACGGCCGAGGACGCCGAGGACGAGGGTCTTGGGGGTGGGGCCCCCGGGGGTGATGGAGGCGCGGCGCGCCGCGACGCCCGCCTGGCCGGGAGCGGTCGGGGCTTCCTCCCGCGCGGCCGCGTAGGTCCAGACCGAGCCGAAGAGGGGCGCGAGGACGCGGCTCGCCGCACCCTCCTCCCCCATCGCGAAGGCGATCCCCTTCCCCCCCCACTCGCGGAGGGCCCGGAGGACCCGCAGGCCGTCCTCGGCGCACCTGGCCGTTGTCACGAGCTTCGGAAGGCCTCCAGCCGCCGCGAGCGATTCGAAGACGAGAGGCGAGATCCGCTCGGGCGTGCCCTCGAGGTCGTGGGAGGAGATCACGCGCCGCGTCTCGGGAGGCAGGTCCCGGAGGTCGGAAGCCGACCGGTGATCGACGTCGACATACCGCGCCCCGGCCCGGGCCGCGGCCGCAAGGAGCGCGGCGCGCTCCTCCCGACTCCCGCGGAAGGCGCCCCCCTCGGACTCGAGAGGACAGGTGGCGATGACGGGGAGCGGGGAGCCGGCGAGGAGCGCGGGGAGGTCCGGGGAGCCGATCCGGTCGAGCCTGTACTCGACGAGGCTCGCGAGCCCCGCGCAGGCGCGCGCGGCCTCGAGCGCGGAGGGGGTGTCCGGCGCGGAGACGGAGGCGACGATCACGGCGGACCCCCCCCGGCCGGGCGGGGGTTTTTCCGCGCGCGCGCAACCGCCCGCGTCATGTCTTCGGGGACGAGGACCGTCCCCGACTGGAGTCCGCCATGCCTCATCCGATTGGTCCCGACTTCTCGAACCTCACTCCCGCGGAGGCGATCGCCCTCCACTACCTCCTCTACATGAGGCCCCTGGTCAAGGGGTCCAAGCTCACCGTCGCGATGGCGCTCGGCCTCGCGCGGCGGAAGATCACGCTGGAGGACCTGAAGTGGCGACCCGACCTCGTCCCTCCTCCCGATCCCATGGAGCCGAGCCGGGCCGCCGACCTCGAGCGCCGCCTCGGGGCCTTCCGCAGGAATGGAAGGAGCAGCCCGCGGATGGCGGCGGCGGACCGGGGATCGAGGCTCCCCTTGCGGGTGCCGACCCCGACGGTCCAGAGGCCGAGCAAGGAGTAGAGGGGAACGGCGGCGGGGAGGTGCCGGCGCAGGGCCGCGAGGTGGCCCCGCACGACGTGGAGGTCCCCGCGCGAGATGGGGCCCGTCAGCGCCCTCGGGGTCCCGATCCGCCGGAGGTTCTCGACCGTCCCCGAGAGGAGGACGAGGAGCCCCTCGAAGAGATCCTCGAGGGCTCGCGCGGGGACGGCCTCCCCGAGGATCCGGCGGGCGAGGTCGACGATCGCGACGGTGTAGTTCGAGGTGACGGCGGCGGCGGCGTGGTAGAGGGCCTTGCGGTCGGAGCGGATCTCGACGGGGCGGCCTCCGAGGTCCCGGACGAGGGCGCGCACGCGCGGGAGGGCTCGGGCGTCCCCCTCGATCGCGAAGAGGACGCCGCGCAGGGGCGCGCGGGAGGGATCCGCGAAGCTGCGGAGGGGGTGGGCGGAGGCGACGCGAGCGCCGCAGGCCCGGGCCGGGGCGAGGACGGAGGAAGGGAGGAAGCCGCTCGTGTGGACGACGACCGATCCGCGGGGAAAGGCCCGGGCCCGAGAGAGGTGAAGACAAACCCCGGCGACGGCGGCGTCGGGGACCGTGAGGAAGACGACTCGAGCCCCCTCGAGGGCACGGGCCGGGTCGCGGAAGGCCCGGCCGCGCGCGAGGCGCGCCGCGCGCCGCGCGGAGGAGAAGGTCCGGCTCACGAAGGCGACCTCGTGGCCCGCGAGGGCGAGGGCCCTCCCGACCGCGGAGGCGACGGCGCCGGCCCCGACGAAGGCGACCCGGCGGTCAGGCCTTCTTCGCACCGGCCGGTACGGCCCCACCCCCCTCGACGGGGATCAGGTCCGCCGGCAGGTCGGGGAAGTGCTGCCGGATCGTCCCCGCGGTCGCCTGCGCCTCGGCCACGGTGTTGAAGATCCCGAAGAAGGCCGAGCCGCTGCCCGTGAGGCGGAAGTGCTGGAGGCCGCAGCGGTCGAGCGACTCCCTCACCTCGGACAGCTCCGGGACGAGCTCGATCGCCGCCTCCTCGAGGCGGTTGAAGAGCGCCCCGCGCGTGCGCTCGATGTCCCCCGACCGCAGCTCGTCGAGGGGGACCGGGACCGGCTTGTCCCGGTTGCGCAGGCGCAGGGCCATGCTGCGGTAGACCGCCCCCGTCGAGACCTCGAAGCGGGGACGCACGAGGAGGAAGTGGTAGCGCGGGAAGAAGGCGAGGGGCTCGACGATCTCCCCCCGGCCGCGACAGAGGGCCGTCCCCCCCGAGACGAAGAAGGGGCAGTCCGAGCCGACCGCCGCGCTCGCCCGGCGAAGCTCCTCCGCGCCGAGCGCCGATTGGAGGAGCCGGTCGAGGACGACCATGGCGGTGGCGGCGTCCCCCGAGCCTCCGCCGAGACCCGCCCCGGCGGGGATCCCCTTGTCGAGGTGGATCGTCACCCCGCGGATCCCCCCGATGCGCTCGAGGAAGACCCGCGCCGCCCGGTGGACGAGGTTCTCCTTCCCGGAGTTCAGGAGGGGGTCGTTGCAGACGAGCCGGATCCCGGGGTCGACGCGCAGCTCGAACGTGAGGGTGTCGTAGAGGGAGACCTCCTGGATCACCGTCACGATCTCGTGGAAGCCGTCGGGCCTCTGCCCAAGGACCTCGAAGAAGAGGTTCACCTTGGCGGGGCTCTTGACGACGATCCGGTCGGTGGTCTCTTCGACGACGATCATTGCGCGGGGGAATCCAGGCGGGAGTTGTCGATGAGCCGGGTCGATCCGACCCGGGCGGCGAGGAGGGCGAGCGCGGTCGCGAGCGTCCCCTCCCCTTCCTCGAAGGTGTCGGGGTCGACGACGGCGGCGTAGTCCAGGGCCACTTCGGGGCTCGCCCCGATCTCCTGGCGGAGAACCTCGCGGAGGGCGGTCCCTCTCCGCTCCCCCCCCGCCCAGGCCGCGCGGGCGCGTTCGAGCGCCCGGTGGAGGCAGAGGGCGCTCGTCCGCTGCGCCGGAGAGAGGTAAGCGTTCCGGGAGGAGAGGGCGAGGCCGTCGGGCTCGCGCACCGTCGGGCAGGGGACGATCTCGACGGGGAGGTCGAGGTCGCGCGCCATCCGCGTGACGAGGGCGAGCTGCTGGGCGTCCTTGCGGCCGAAATAGGCGCGGTCCGGGCAAACGATGGCGAAGAGCTTCGCGACGATCGTCAGGACGCCGGCGAAGTGGCCCGGCCGGCTCCGCCCCTCGTACCGGTCCCCGAGGGGGCCGGGGACGATCTTCGTCGCGAAG
>CBRGOK010000374.1:0-4629 GCA_967798035.1 uncultured bacterium | reverse complement strand
GCTCCTCTCCTCGATGAGCCTCTCGATCGACTTCGGCAAGCAGGAGATCAACTACTTCCTGCGCGGTGCTCCCGTCCGTGGCCGGTAGGGCGCGGCGCCTCCGCGCTCTCCGCGGAGGCGGACCTTCCGACGCGCGGGTTCCGGCTCGTCGCGGAGCGCCGGTAGGAACGCCCGGAGCCTCGCCTCCGCGAGCCCCCGTCGAGGAGGGCCGCCCGAAGGCCGAAGACGCCGTCGGGCCCTGCACGCGCCTCGGGGTCGAGAACCTCTTCCTGATACTCGCCGGCGGCGTGGCGGGCGGAGGCCTCCTCGCGCGAGTCAGCAACAGCCGTTCCCGCCGTGACCCGGCGCAGCTGGGGAAGGAGTTCGGCGCTCTCCTTGAGAAGGTCGAGGCGCTCCACGAGAAGTAAACCGGGGAAGTCTCCCCGTCGATGTAACCCTTTCGCGCCCCGTTCGTCATTACGAGTGCGAAGTCGGTGGCACGCGGCCGGGTGGGCCGAGTGCCTCGATCGGCGACGATCGGGGTCTTGACGGGCCGGGCGAGAGCCGCTACTTGGTGCTCGTCCGATTTGCCGTCCCGCTCGACACGCCGAAAGGCCTCGGGCGGGTTATTTTTTTTCGGGAGCGAGGGGAATGAGCGGGGAGGGGGTGGCGAGGAGGGCGGTCGCGTTCGTCGACGGCCAGAACCTCTACCATTCCGTCCGACGCTGTTTCGGCTACTCCCTCCCGAACTTCGACGTCCTCCGCCTGGCCCGGGCCGTTTGCTCGACGTGCGGCTGGGACGTGAAGGAAGTCCGGTTCTACACGAGCGTCCGCCGCCCGGGCGACGACCCCTACTGGTGCGCGCTCTGGGCCGCGAAACTCACTTCGATGGGGCGCAAGGGTGTGAAGGTCTTCGCGCTCCCGCTCCGGTACCGGCGCGTGACCGGGTTCCTCCCCGGCGGGGGGACGCATTCCTTCGTCATCCGGGAGGAGAAAGGAATCGACGTCCGGATCGCGATCGACGTCATCCGGATGGCCTACGAGCGGGAGTACGACGTGGCCCTCCTCTTCAGCCAGGACCAGGACTTCTCCGAGGTCGCCCGGGAGATCAGGGTGATCGCCCGGAAGCAGGGTCGCTGGATCAAGATCGCCTACGCCTTCCCCCGGGGGGAGGGCTTCCGAAAGCGGCCTGGGATCGAACGCACCGACTGGATCCCGATCGACCGAGCGACCTACGACGCCTGCCTCGACCCGCGCGACTACCGACCGAAGGGGAGCGGAGGACCCGGGGGGTCGCGACCGACTCCGCCTCCTTGAGAAGACCGAACCCCCCCGCCCGACCGGACGTCGGACCGATGAGTCGCTGGGCCTTCCGCCCCGGTCATCCTGCCGAAGGGGAGGCGAGGAACGGGACGACGCCAGGATGGGCTCGAGGGCCGAAGGACCCCGGGTCCCGGACCTCCCGCCCGCGCCGCAGTCGCCGTCGACCTTCCTCGCGGGCCACGCGCGCCCCTCCTTCGGGGCGCTTGTCGCCGACGGAGGTCAGGCCCCTCGATCGGCGAGGTGGGGGAGGATCGAGCGCCGGACGCGCGCGTCGGGATGCCGCTCGGCGATCGCGCTTGCCGAGGCCGTGCCGCTCGTGCGGGCGATGGAGCAGACGACCAGCGGGATCGCCCTCGCGAGGGCGAGATCGCGGGAAGACGCCCTGGGCTTCGGGCCCGTGACGGGGCCGAGGGGATCCCGGGTCGATCCGCCGCGGACGCTCTCGATCCGGGCGAACGCGCGGCCGAGCTCGTCGAGGAGGAGCGGCAGCACGGCCGCGCCCCGGCTGGCGAGGTCCAATGCGGGACCCACCGGGGAACGGGAGCCGAGCGCGCGGATCCGGGCGCGGGTCTCCGCCTCCTCGGGAGGGATCCGCGGCGGGGCGGGTCCCTCGTGGACACGGACGAAGTGCTCGGAGGGGATGCTCAGCTTGCGCCCGTCCGGGGCTTCGGCGATGAAGCGCGTCCGCCGGACCCCGAGGAGGAAGAGGACCTCCTCTCGGCCGTCGAGCGCGACGGCGACCGGCGTGCCAGGCGGGAGCGTGCCGAGAACGGACGCGTCCTGCGCGGCCCCGGTTCGCACTGCGCCGGGAGGGTCGATGTTCACGTCCACACCTCAACACCGGCAGTGTCGATGATCGGGCTCGACGAGAGGGACCGGCGCGGCGAGGGTCTCGACGGGGAGCTTCTTGACGAGCCTTTCCTCGTCCGCCGCCCCGGGCATGGGGTGGGAGGATAGCGCGAGCGGCCTCGCTCCTCCCGACGCAGGAGGTGGGGGGACACTCCCCCTCGCCCCGAGGAGCGCCGGCACCGGCGCGGTAGAGTCCGGGGGCAACCTCCCCGCCGGGGGCCGACCCAGGGCGGACCCCGCGGCCGGAGGCGCGATGGCGGCCGAAGCGAACCTCACCTGCGAGTGGCTGGGGATCGACGTCCCGCGGCTCGAGGGATTCGCGGCCCGCGCGAGGGTTCCGCTCGCCGACCTCGTGGTGCTCGCGCTCCTCGAGCGGGGAGGCGCGATGAGCGTCGAGGACCTCGCCGCGCGCATCGCGGGGGCGGGAGCGGGAAGGCGCGGCGATCTCGACCGGGCGATCCTCCGGTCGTGGGGCGGCCGGCTCCCGGTCCGCAGGGACTCGACGGGGAAGCTCCACCTCGACGCCTTCGCGTGGGAGCTGACGCAGGCGCTCCACCGGACCGGGCTCCTCCGCTATCCGGGCCCGTCCTCCGTCGAGCCGCGCCCTCCGCGGGACGAGGAGGCGCTCTCGATGCCGGAGTGGTCCGCCGCCCTGCGCCGCCGCGGAGGGCGGAGCCTCTCCCCGGCCCGGCGCGTCGCGGGACTCCTCGACGCCCACGGCGGGGCGCTCGCCCTCGAGGACGTGCAGGTCCGCCTCGCGCGCGCGACTGGCCGTCCATGCCGCCTTCTGGAGGAGGAGGTCCTCGGAGGACGCTCCCTCGTCCGGAGAGACGGGGACGGGAGGCTCGTCCTCGACCTCGCCTGCGGAGGGCTGGTCCCGATGCGCAGGGCCGTGCGGCGGCTCGCCGGGCCGGTCCTCCGCGCCCAGCGGCCGGGCGCGCGACTCCTCGCGCAGATCCTGCGGGTCCACGAGGAGCGGGAGGCGGCGTCGCGGCAGCGGGGGGAGCGGGCAGGGGACATCCCCCGCGCGATCCTGCGCGCGGTTCCCCGGCCGCAGGACCCCGTCGCCGTCGCCGTCCTCGACGGGGAGACGCGACTCGTCCGCTGCTTCCCTCGGCCCGAGTTCGCGGCGGCGGCCGACCACGTCCGGAGGTTCGTCCTCCTCGCCGGTTTCGCGATCCGCGACACCGTCCTCGCCCTCGGCCTCGACCCCGACCGCTTCCTCCTCCTCGACCTCGACCTCACCCCGCACGGCTGGGTGCGCTGGCGCCGCTCGGCGGAGCCCGAGGCGACGGCCGAACGGCTGGTCGCCGGGACGCTGCGGCGCCCGGGCGCGCTCGGGGACCCCGAGCGCACCGCGCGGCTCGTGGCGAAGGGCGCCGTCGTCCCCGCGCGGGCCCGGCTCGAGCGCGACGTCCGGGCCCTCCACCTCTTCTATCGCTTCGGGGTCCTCCACCGGTACGTGCGGCGCCTCCTCGATTCGGGGCAGGAGGTGCATGTCCCTGTGGAATGGGGCGTGCCCGGAGAACCGGAGATCCCCTTCCTCCTCCGCCGGGCGCGGCAGACCGGCGTCCCCGTCGACGTGGTGCTCGCGCCCCCGCGCCTGGACGTCGATCCCCTCGACGCGTGCGCCCGCTACGAGGTGGGACGCGCCACGAGTCCCGGCGTCCTGCTGCGAGGGGCGCGGGGTATCCGCCGCGTCCCGACCGAGAGGATTCTCGCCATCCGTCTCGCCGCGGGATCCGCCGACGGTTGACCGCTGTCGGGGCGGCGCCGCTCCTCGGGGCCGCCTGGTCGTCCGCTTCGGCGCCAGGCGGACCTCCGCGATTGACCCGCCGGCTCCGGCCGCGGAGGCTTGGCCATCCCCCCCCATGGCTTGCCCGCGGGAGAACACGCGCCTCGCCCTCCTCCTGGTCGCCCTCCTCCCTCCCGTCGGCCCAGCCTCCCTCGCCTCCGCACCTGCCGCGTCCCAGGCCTCCGCGCCCTCCGGCGCCCTCGAGCGCGTCCTCTCCCGCCACGTCGACTCCCTCGGCGGCGCCAAGGCGCTCGAGGAGGCCGGAGACCTCGAGCTCGAGGGGACGAGCGAGGGCCCGGGCGGGCGCCACCGGTATCGCGTCCTCGTCCGGCGGAGACCCTTCGCGGTCCGCGAGGAGTTCCGCCCGCTCGGGGATGCCTCGCCGGGGTCCGCCCCCGACGGAACGGCCGCCTCGACCTTCGTCACCGACGGCGAGCGTGCGTGGAGGCTCAGGCCCGACGGGACGGGCGAGCCGATGCCGGGCGAGACCGCGACCTCGTGCCTCGAGAACGCCTTCTTCGCGGGCCTCGCTTACATCGAGGCCGCGCGCCAGCCCTCCGGAGGTCGCGTCGTCCCCTGGGACGAGATCCGCGCGGCCCTCCCCGCTTCACTCGCGGCTCCGTCCACCCCGCCCGACGTCCTCGCGATCCGCGCTCCCCCGGGCTCGGTCTGGCTCGGCCTCT
>CBRGOK010000373.1:0-4635 GCA_967798035.1 uncultured bacterium | reverse complement strand
GTCCCGGCGTGGTGGCCGTCGATCGCGGGGTGGTATCTGACTCGCCTCTTGGGGAGGAGCCTCCGCCGGCCGTGCCCGGGACCTGCGCGGTCCAGTTCTCGACCCCGATCGCGCTCGCCTCGCTCTTCCTTGCGATCGGGACGAGCAACCCGATGCTCGACCTCGGGCCCTTCGGGTTTGCCGGGTGCGTCCTGAGCGCGAGCCCTCAGATCATCGTCCCGTTCGGCGGCGCGTCCGGATTCTTCCTGACGCTGAACGTGCCCGTGCCCCAGGACCCGGCCCTCGTCGGGGCGACGGCGTACACCCAGGCGTTCCTCCTCTCCGGCGGGACGCTCGCCCTCTCGAACGGGATCCGCGTCGACCTCCTGTAGGGCCGCCGGGAGCCGGGCCGGCGGCGTTCCTGTCTCCCTATCGGGAGCGGTGAAGGCCGTTCGCTCGCGGTTCGTCGGCGGGTTCTCCCCGGCGACTCGCGCTTGCGCAACCGCATGAGCGCGCGGGAGGACGCGTGAACAGCTTCGTTACGGTCTCCTGGGTGGGGATGTAATCCCGCCGCCTCTCGCGCGTCCTTTTCCCGGCCTGCGCCGCTCCCGGTGAGTACCCACGGCAAGACGGAGGCTATCGTGAAACTGGAAGAGATCGTCGAACGGGTCCAGGTCGTGTGGCGCCCGGCGTTCCGGGCCTTCGTGGAGACGGGAGAAGCCGACGAGGGCTTTCTCCACTACCTCGAGTGGGACGATCGGGTGAAGGAGGCCGTCGAGTTGGCCTTCGGCGCGCAGTCCGAGGCGCTCGAGCGAGTCGGTCGCGCAATCGCGGAGTCGGCCCTCGCGCAGGCCGGGGACCTCGGGCCGGCGCCCTCGGCCGTCTCGCCGCCCCCCGCCGGCGAGTCCGTCTCGATGACGCTCGCCCGTGCCATCGAGGATGTCCTATCCCTCCCGGCGGAGGATCGCGATCGAGCCGCAGCGGAGGTCGCGTCCCTCCTCCGGTCGCGCCTGCCGGAGCGTGAGAAGGAGGCGCTCGAGGCGTTCGCCGCCGGGATCCAGACGAGGCTGAGGGCGAGCGCCTGAGCGGAGTCGCGTCCCAGAACCGCCCCGGACCTGTGTCGATTTGGTTCGTGCAACATTCATTGGCTTGCGGCTGTCGAAACCGGGGACCCGATTCTCGAACAACCCGACCAAGTGTTTGTTCCGTACCGACCCAGCAGATGCCATCAAGGCGGTGCGGGGGGGGACCCTCACTTCTTCGCCGAGGGCCGCCACCTCGACTCCACCCCGTCGTGGCGGCTCCGGACTTCCACGACCTTCCCGCGGTCGTCGACGACGAACTCCGCGTCCCACTCGACCGCGCGGGCGAAGAGCCGCGTGCGGGATTCGGCGAGCACGTCGAAGGACCCGACGCCCGGATCCTCGACCATCAGCCGCTTGCCCTCGCGCCGGAAGGTGAAGGTATCGTCGCGGCTCTCCCGGTTGGTGTACGCGCCGACGTAGGCGTCGAAGACCCCCGGATCGAGGACCGCGGGGGTCCTCTCCCGGGGTAGCTCGCAGGGGAGGCGGAACGCCATCGCCGCGAGGGCGTTGGCGATCGCCTGGACCTGGGTCCCCTCGAGGTTGCTGAGGACGGCGAGGAAGAGATCGTCGTCGGGGAAGCGGACGATGATCGAGGCGAAGCCCTGGACCTCGCCGAGATGCCACTCCACCCTCCGGCCGAACCGCTGCTGCACCCACCATCCGAGCGCGTAGCCGGCTCGCCCTGGCGTGAGCATCTTCTCCTGGAGGGAGGCCGGCAGGATTCGCCCCGACGCGAGGGCGCGGTCCCACAGGAGGAGATCGTCGACGGTCGAGTAGATCCCGGCCGCGGCCGCGGCGAGCCGGAGGTCGACGTACTTGGCCGGCAACACCTGGTCGTCCCGGCCCGCGTAGCCGATCGCCAGGCGGGGCACGATCTCGCCGGGATCCTCGGTTCCGGAATTCCTCATCCCGAGCGACCGGAGGATCTCGTCCTGCAGGAACGTCACGTAGGGCTTCCCCGAGACCTTCTCGACGACGTCGCCGAGGAGGACGTAGCCGAGGTCGGACCAGGCGAAGCCCTCGCCCGGCCTGGAATCGAGGGGGAGGAGCCGCTCGGACGGCGCCACCAGGTCGAGGACGGAGCGGGGTCTCTCGGGCGCGCCCGACCTGCCGAGGCCGCCGACGTCGGGGTGCGGCCAGGCGATCACGAGGCGCGGGAGCCCCGACGTGTGCGAGAGGAGATGGCGTAGCGTGACGCCCGTCCACGGCTCCGGCCAGTCGGGGACGTAAGCGGCGACGGGGTCGTCGATCTTGAGGCGGCCGAGGCTCTCGAGGAAGAGGACGGCGGCCGCCGTGAACGGCTTCGTCGCCGACCCGATCCGGAACTTCGTCGTGGGGGAGTTCGGGACCTCGAAGGCGCGGTCGGCGAAGCCATACGCGGCGCGGAAGTCCGGTTGCCCCCGGTGCGCGACCAGCACCACCCCGCTGAAGTCGCCGAGCCGGAGGCGGGCCCGCATGTACTCCTCGGCCTTCGCCGCGAAGTCCGGCGGCGGCCCGGCCGCCGGCCGGGTGCTCTGACCCCGGCCTTCCCCCGCCACGGCGGAGACCCAGAGGAGGGCGAGCGCCAGGGGTCGCATCGGACAACGGCTCGGTGCACACATGAGCCGGGGCCTTCATCGGGTCGGAGGGGGTCCTGGCCTGACCCGCCCCATGCATCGCCTGCGCGGGACGGCCCGATGGGGGATTCGCGCGACGAGCCGCGTTCGCGGCCGCCCGTTCCCTCGTCGCCTCGCCCGCCGGGCCCCTTGAGGCGGCGGGGGAGGGGCCTAGATGTTTCGGGTGCCGAAACATGAGGACCCCGAAGCTCATGAAGCCCCTGGCGCGGATCGACCTGCTGTTCGGGGCGGTCCTCTCGAAGTTCTACTCGATCTCGGCGAGGGCCCCGACGGCGGGGCGGCTCACGTTCGCGGAGCTCCGGGTGCTGCGGGTCCTCGACTGGATCGGCCCCTCGACGCTGACGGGGCTCGCCTCCCACCTCGGGATCGCCCCCCCCGCGGCGAGCGAGGTCGTCGACCGGCTCGTCGGCCGGGGATTCGTCCGCCGGGTGCGTGCCAAGGAAGACCGCCGCCGGCTGGTCCTGTCGCTGCGGGACCGGGGGCGGAGGCTGATGGGGGAGTTCGATCGGCAGCGCCGCTCGCGACTGGGGAAGGTGCTCGGAGCCCTGTCGCCCCGCGAGGCCGTCCGCATGGAGCGCGCGCTCGCGACGCTCCGCGAGCTGCTCGGAAGGTTTGACGGAGAGGGGCGATGAAACGCGCCGTCCTGATCGCGCTTGCCTTGCTCCCCGCCTGCGCCGCCATCCGGGACGCGCGGAAGGCCGAGGACCCGAAGTCGGCCGCTCCCGGGGAGCGCACCGCGACGGCCGCGGAGGCCGGGATCGCGCCCGGGTCGACCCTTTCCCTCGACCGGGCCCTCGAGGTCGGGCTCGCCTTCAACCCATCGGTGGCGCTAGCCCGGAACCGGGCGGAGGAGGCGGAGGCGCGAGTGACGCAGGCGGCCGCGGGCGCCCTCCCCCAGGTTGGCCTCTCGGCGAGCGTCCAGCGCCAGCAGGCCGGCGGGAGCAGGTCGCTCGCCCCGCGGGGTGAGTGGACCCACGCCGAGGCGCTCGACGCGAGCCTGCTGCTCTACGACTTCGGGAAGACCCCGGCGCTGAAGAAGCAGGCCGCCGAGGAGTTCCTCGCCGCGCGCGCCGACATGCGGGCCGCGGAGAACGACGTCGCCTTCGGCGTCCGCAGCGCCTTCTTCGGCGTCCTCAAGCAGGAGGCGCTGGTGAAGGTGGCGGAGGAGACGGTCCGCCAGTTCGAGAAGCGGCTCGAGCAGACGAGGGGGTTCGTCGAGGTCGGGACGCGGGTCAAGTACGACCTCACCAAGGCCGAGGTCGACCTCGGCAACGCCCGGCTCGCCCTCCTCCAGGCGCAGACGGGGCTGCGGGACGAGCGGGCCCTCCTTGTCACCGCGCTCGGTCTCGCCGAGGACGCGTCCTTCGCACTTCAGGCGGGCTCCGGTGTGGAGGACCTCATCGCGACGGCGAAGTTCGACGCCCTCGTCGAGGAGGCGCGCGCGACCCACCCTCGCCTCGAGGCCCAGGCTCTGCGCGAGGAGGCGGGCCGGCAAGCGGTCGAGGCCGCGATTGCCGACTTCTACCCGACGATCTCGCTCCAGGGCTCCTTCTCGCTCACCGGCACCTTCTCAAAGTCGGCGTGGACCGCGCTGCTCGGCCCGGCCCTCGACGCCGTCCTCTACTCCGGCGGGGCGAAGACGGGCCGGCTCGCCGAGGTCGTCGCCGACCTGAGGGAGGCGAGGGCGCAGAGGGCGCAGATCGAGCAGGGCCTCTTCCTCGAGATCCGCCAGGCCGCGACGCAGCTCGACGACGCGCGCGAGCGGCTGGCGATCCTCGACCTCACCGTCCAGCAGGCGACCGAGAACCTCGACCTCGTCCAGGGGCGCTACGCGATCGGGCGCGCCTCCTCCGTGGAACTCACCGACGCGCAGGTCGCGCTCGCGAGCGCGAGGGGCTCCCAGATCGAGGCGCGGTTCGACGTCGACATCGCGATCGCGGCGCTTCGGAGGGCCG
>CBRGOK010000372.1:0-4645 GCA_967798035.1 uncultured bacterium | reverse complement strand
CCCACGCGTTCTCCGGCGCGGGGCTCGACTCGCTCCGGAGGAAGTGAGGGGGTCCGCCGGGATCAGCGACCTCCGGCGGGCGGCTCGTCGCGGACCTCGAGGTCCTCGAACCCCTCGCCGTCCCGGCCCGCGAGCTCGAGGTAGAACCCCCATTCCCGGTCCGACTTCTCGACCTTCACGAGGAGCCGGTTCCAGCCCGGGTCGAGGCGGACCGGCACGCGGACCTGGGAGGGGGAGGCGGGCCGGTGCTCGTGGCTCTCGGAGACGAGCTGGTCGCGCAGCCAGACCTTCGCCCCTCCGCCGCTTCCAACCTCGAGGAAGGCGTCCCGGGTCCGGGGGGAGCGGATCCAGCACACGGCGTATCCGACCGCGGGCTCCCCGTAGCCGAGCGTCTCGCCGAGGTCGACGAACCCCTCGCGGACCCGCGCCTCCCTCCACCCCGCCTCCCCCCCTCGCACGGGGAACCTCGCCTCCAGCTCGACGGCGCTCTCGGGCGGAAAGGGGACGGAGAGGCCGCCGTCCGCGAGGTTCTCGAACGGCCCGACCGCCCTCCACCGCGTGAGGAAGGCCCGCCCCAGGATGAATCGCCCCGAGCGGACCGTATGCACGTCCGCGACCCGCAGGCGCGCGCTCCACTCGATCGAGCATCGCCGCGCGACGGAGCCCTCCTCGGAGGGAACCAGGGCGAACCGCAGCCGCGTCTCGTCTCCGGGCAGCAGGTCTCCGACGTCGGCGCTCCCCGAGGGCTCGATCCTTCCTCCCGCGGGGGCGGCGAGGGAGAGCCGGACGGCGGCCCGGCGATCCGACTCGTTGCGCAGGACGATCTCGAAGGGGATCGGCCGCCCCGGTCCGGGCTCCGCCGCCTCGACCGGGTCGACGCGGACCTCGTGGAGAGCCTCGAGGAGGGAGCGGTCGGCCGTCCCCTCCGGCGCGAGGGAGAGGGCGGTGCGCGCGAGGGGGAGGGCGCGCTCGTAGGGCCCGCGGACCTCGGCTCGCAGGGAGGCCCGGCGATCGGCGTCCCTCGCGGAGCCCGGCGGGCGGTCGGCGGCCGCGGGACGCGCGGTCGGCTGGTCGGGGTGCTCGACGGGGACCTCGACCCGACCCGTCGCCTCCGCTTCCAGGAGGGCCGTCTTCCACGCGCCGACGGCCGAGAGGAGATCCTCCGCCGGACGCCCGATCTCCCCCGGGTTCGAGGAGCGGGCCTGCTCGATCCGGCGGGCGATCTCGAGGAGACGGTCCAGCTCCCGCGCCGGCAGGAGGCGGCCGGGCACCGGAACGGTCAGGCCCGCCTCCAGCTGCTCCCGGGTGACGACCTCGGCGAGCGGCCGCAGGCTCGCCGCGGGCGCGCTCCAGCCGAGGACGCGGAGGCGGACCGTCTGGTCGACCGTCGATTCGTTCCGCAGGACGAGGCGCAGCGAGCGCTCCTCCCTCTCGACCCGTTCGACCGTGATCGGAGTCCCGAGGAGTCGGAAGCCTCCCGTGCCCGCGTCGACCTCGATCGTCCCGGGCGGGGGGGCCACGTGGACCTCGAGGAGCTTGCCGGGCTCGAGGAGCGCGGTCCTGGCGAGGCGCAGCACGAGCCTCCCTCCCGACCGGCGCACGGCGGCCTCCTCCGGTCGCCCGTCGAGGAGGACCCGGATCGTCGGCTCCGCCCCGTCGGCGAGCGGGGGAACCTCCGTCTCGATGCGGTCGACGCGGAGGGGCTCCTCCCGCAGGCGCCTCAGGACCTCGAAGCGCAGGCATCTCCCCGGGGAGGAGCGGGGCGCGTCGACCTCGAGCCGGGCGAGGAAGTTCGGGGCGAAGATCGGCAGGCGGGCGGAGCTCCGGTCGTCGGGGAGGTTCGGCCGCAGTCGCAGCGCGGCGTCGGGGAAGTCGAGCGCGAAGCCCGCGAGCCCGTAGGGGACGAATCCGGCGGCGGGATCGGGCCCTTCGGGCGAAGGCCCCTCCCCCGCCCGCAGGCTCGCGCCGGCCGGCCGGAGGATCTCGAGCCCCTCGCGGACCCTCCCTCGCGCGGCGCCGAGCGAGGCGAGGAGGGAGCGCCCGCGCGGGAGGTCGGGGACCGGCGGGAACGCGAGGGCTCCTCCGGATCGGAGCATCGAGTCGAGCGCGCGGTCGAGGAGGGGCTCGGGGACGAGGGGCTCCCAGAGGAGGAGGCTCGCGAACCAATCCCCCGCGAGCTGGCCGGGGGTGCAGGCGTCCGACCGCCGGCCGCTCGCCGGATCGAACGACTCGGAGAACCACCGGCCGTTCCACAGCTCCCCGATCATCGAGCGCCGCGCCCGCTCGAACCGGTCGGCGCACGCCTTCTCGAGGCTCGCGTCGCCGACCGTGCGTCCGATCCACTCCCCCGCGCGGAGCGTCGCGAGGAAGAGGCTCGCCTCGTGCGCGCGGGTGCCCGGCTCGCGCCCTCCCTCCGGGATCCCGTCCCCGTCGCGGTCGCGCGTCGCGAGCCAGTCGAGCGCCCGGCGCGCCGCCGGGAGCATCTCCTCGAGGAACGGCCGGTCTCCCGTCCAGCGGTAGGTCTTCTCGACCTGGAGGACGAAGGAGCAGGAGGGGTCCGGGCGCGACCTCCCCTCCTCCACGGAGCCCGGGGCGTCGAGGGCCTCGTGGAGGTTCCCGAACGAGGGGGGGATCTCCCCGTCGCGGCGCTGGCTCGCGGCGAACCGCCGGAGCTCCTCCCGGTCGAGGTCGGGGAAGAACGCGAAGGAGAGGGCGTGCGCGGCGAGGCGCCTGTCGATCGCTCCGAGCGCGCCGGCGTCCCCCGGGCGCGCGAGGGTCCCGAACACGCCGTCCGCCGTCCACACCGTATCCGAGACGAGGGGGGCGGCGCCCTCGCAGATCCGGGAGACGAGCCAGCCCGGAAGGGTCGAATCGAGGAGGAGGTCCTGCCACTCCCGGACCGCGGCGAGCCATTCCGGGCGGCGGCGCAGCGCGACGGCAGCCGCGTCGGCCGCGGAAGCGAGGCGGCTCGTGTAGGCCGGGGGGTGGTCCCGCCCGTCGGCGGTCACGAAATGGGGGAGGTGCCAGGCGAAGGCGAAGGCGCACTCTCGGCTTGCCCCTGGCGGGACCTCGAGGAGCACGCACGCCGCGCCGCCCGGGTGGACCTTCCCCTCGAGCCCGCGCAGTCCCGTCTCCCCGTCGAGGCGGCCGTCGGCGGCGAGGTCCTCCCGCAGGTCCGCCCCGTTCCCTCCGGCGTCGTAGGCGCGGATCGAGACCGAGCCCCCTTGGGGGGCCTGCGCGAGGAGGGCGTACTCGCCGAGGTGGTTGCGCCGCTCGTCCCCGAACGTCCGGTCGGTGACGAAGCGGACCCCCGCGAAGCCCTGCCGGGCGACCCCGTCGACGAAGTTCCCCGTCCGGTCGCGCACGCGCTTGCGGCGAGGGCCGCCGCAGCCAAGGACGTTCTCGAAGGCGGCGAGGAGGGAGACCCTCGCGGGCGCTCCCGAGGGGTTGCGGACCCGGAAGACGAAGATCGCGGCGGGCGTCCCCGAGGTCGCCGCGTCTCCGGGGACGAACGGCGAGAAGGCCTCGAGCTCCACCTCGACGGGGAGCCCCCCGTACTCCAGGCGCGCCCGGGGGAAGAGCCTCTCGGATCGGACCTCCGCCACCGGCTCGAAGCCGAGGACCGGGCTCGAGCGGAGCGCCCGCACGAGGGCTCCCTGCTGCGTCTCGACCCGGATCGCGAACAGGCTCCCGGGGAGCGGGAGCGGGTCGTCCCAGTTGTGGTTGAACGTCGCCTCCCCGAGCGAGCCGTCCTCGAAGATCTCGATCTTCCCGGCGCCGATCCCGCCGAGGGGGACTCCGGCGAGGGAGGGGGGGGAGGAGGCCTCCCCGAACTGCGCGGGCGAGGCCGGCGCGGCGGCCGCGAGGAGGAGAAGGGCGAGGGACAAGGGATGGGGTCGGCGCCGACGCATCCGGCGTTCGGAGGCGGGACCGGTATCTTGATCGCGGCCGGGCCCGTGTCGAGCCCCGGGCGGGCGCCGGTCCCTAGAATCCGGCGCGCCCCAGCGTCTCATGAGCCCCGAGGGGATCGCCGACCGCATCGAGCGCCTGCGCGAGGAGATCCGCCGCCACGATCACCTCTACCACGTCCTCGGGCGGCCGGAGATCTCCGACGCGGCCTACGACCGGGTCTTCCGGGAGCTCCGCGATCTCGAGGCGGCCCACCCCGACCTCGTCGTCCCCGACTCCCCGACGCAGCGCGTGGCCGCTCCGCTCCCGGAAGGCTCGGGATTCCCGGCAGTCCCCCACTCCCTCCCGATGCTCTCCATCGAGAGCCTCTTCACGGAGGAGGAGGTGCGGGAGTTCGACGAGCGGATCCGCCGGTTTCTCGGGCGGGAGACGCCCGTCGAGTACGCGGCCGAGCCGAAGTACGACGGAGTCTCGGCGGCCCTGGTCTACGAGGAGGGGCGTCTCGTCCTCGGTCTCACCCGCGGGGACGGGCGGAGCGGGGAGGACGTCACCCGGAACCTGCGCGCGATCCGCACGATCCCGCTCCGGCTCCTCGGCGAGTCCGACCCGCCGCCCCGCCTCGAGGTCCGCGGCGAGGTCCTGATGAGCCTGCGCGCCTTCGAGGCGCTCAACCGCCGACTCGCCTCCGAGGGGGAGGCGCCCTTCGCCAACCCGCGCAACGCGACGGCGGGGAACC
>CBRGOK010000371.1:0-4651 GCA_967798035.1 uncultured bacterium | reverse complement strand
TCGGTCTCCTCCGGAGTGAGGGGACGCTCCTTCGCCTCGAGCCCGCCCTGCGCGGAGGCGGCCGCGGCCCGGCGCAGCGCCGAGGCGAGCTGCTTCGCGACGTCGGCCACCTCCTCCCGCCGGTTGCGCGCTTCCGCGGGATCCGCCTCGAGGTCGTAGAGCTCGGCTCGCGGGGCCGCGACGTACTTCCACCGGCCGGCGCGCCACCCGAGGAGGGGCGCCCACCCGTAGTGCAGGCGCGGGACGAGGGTCTCGAGGTAGACCGGCCTCTCCACCCGGTCGGAGCCCCGGAGCGCCGCGAGGAGGCTTCCGCCTTCGACCCCCGGGGGGACCCCGAGGTCGAGGGCGTCGCAGATCGTCGGGAAGAGGTCGACCAGGCTCGCCCTCCCCGCCGGGCGCAGCCCCGCCCCGATCCTCCCGGGCCAGGCGAGGAGGAGGGGAATGCGCACGGCGGCCTCGTAGAGGGTGAGGCCGTGCGTCGCCTCGCCGTGCTCGCCGAGGCTCTCCCCGTGGTCGGCCGTCACGACGAGGAGGGTCCGCTCCCGCCGATCCCCGAGGCCCGCGATCAGCCGGCCGAGACAGGCGTCGGCGTAGGCGACCTCGCCGTCGTAGGGCCGCGCGGCGAACCGCGCCCCGAAGGGAGCGGGCGCGGCGTACGGCGCGTGCGGGTCGAAGAGGTGGACCCACGCGAAGAACGGCTCGCGGACCGGCCCCCCGATCCAGCGCAGCGCGCGGGAGACGACCTCCTCCCCCCTCCGCTCGGCGATCGAGAAGGCGTCTCCCGCCTCCCCCACCTCGTCGTCGTAGACGGCGAAGCCCTGCGCGAGCCCGAACCTCCGCTCGAGGGGGAAGGCGCCGACGAAGGCGCCCGTCGCGAAGCCTCGCGCTCCGAGCCACTCCGCGAGGGTCGTGGCGGCCTCCGGGAGCGAGTGGCGCCCGTTGTCCCGCACGCCGTGACGCGGGGGGAGCATCCCCGTGAGGAGGCTCGCGTGCGCCGGCAGGGTGTAGGGGACGGGCGTGTAGGCCTGCTCGAACCGCGCGCCCGCCCGGGCGAGCGCGTCGAGGTTCGGCGTCTCCGCGAGGGCCCAGCCGTACGCGCCGACCCGGTCGGCCCGGAGCGTGTCGATCGTGACGAGGAGGACGTTCGCCGGAGGCGTCCGGCCCCCGCACGCTGCGAGGAGCGGGGAGAGGAGGAGAGCGCGGAGGACCCGCACCTTCCCATTATCCCCGTGGCGGACCTCCCGCGCGGGGCCCGGAAAGGAAAGCGGGCGCGCCCAAGGGGGCGCGCCCGGAAGTGGATCGCGAGGAATCTAGGGGAGGACCGTCAGCGGCAGGACGGGCGTCATGAAGATCGTGAGGGCCGGTCCGATCTGGAAGCTCTGCAGGTAGACGGTCCCCGCCGACCCGGCCGGGACCGGCAGGGTCACGGAGAGGTCGCCGTTGGGGTCGGCCGCGCCGATCGGGGCGATGGTCGTCAGTCCGGTGTAGAGGAAGCAGGTCCCCGGCGCGACGATCGGCCCCGCGAAGAGGAAGACGTCGATCCCGCCCGGGAGGAAGTTGACGGAGTCGAGGATGAGGAACGCCCCGGAGCCCGGGGAGAGGTTCGCCTCCTTCCAGGTGAAGGGGAGCCCCTGCCGCGGCGGGTCCTCGGCCCAGATCGTCGGGGTGCCATTGGGCCCGACGCCGCAGCCGGTCCCGGCCGCGACGGGGAGGAGGTAATCCTCGATCTCGCCGTACTGGAACGAGATCCCCGCCGCCTCGACGGCCTGCGGGTCGCCGAAGTAGGAGACCTTGAGCCTCATCGCGACGGTGGGACCGACGGTGGCGGGAACCGCCAGGGGCCCGAGCGTGACCGTCACGGGGGTCGGGCCGATGTTGACCTGGACGGGGGCGAACGCCTCGCCGATTTCATCCCAGGATCCGTCGCCGTCGAAGTCCATCCAGGCGGTGACGTCGTCCGTAAAGGTCGCCACGGGGTCGACCGCGCGGAGGACGAGCGTGCAGGAGCCCCCGGGGACGAGCCCCTCGAGCCGCACGATCCCGTCGTCGTTCGCGTCGTCGTCCCACGCGGCGGTCCCCGTCGAGACTCCGAAGCCCACGGGGGCGTTCGCGTCGGTGGCGGAGACGGCGGCGCCGAGCCGCTCGCTGGTGATGACGAAGCTGTTGGCGGGCGGGTACGGGAACGGCGCGTCTCCCGCGTCGCACGAACCGACCGGCGCCATCACCGGCCCGCCCGTCCCGGGCAGGACGTAGTCCTCGCACTCGCCGAACGCCGCCGTCCCCGTGGCCGCCGACACCCCGCCCGCCGTCGAGGCGAGCCGGACGCGCACGAAGGGGGAGGGAGGGGAGTTCGCGAGCATCGAGAAGGGGCCGAACGTGAAGTTGACCGGAGCCGCCCCGACCGTCGCGGACTGGGCCGGGAAGGCGTCCGTGAAGGGGGACCAGCCGACGGCGTTGTTGCGGTCGACCCAGAGACGACAGAAGTTCGTCGACGAGCCGTTGGGGTTCGTCGCGGTGATGACGAGCTGGCCGGTCGTCGTGCCGGGGAAGACGTTCGCCGTCGAGAGGATCCCGTCGTCCCCCGCATCGCCGTACCACGCGGGGGTCGGCGTCACCACATCCGCGCTCACGGCCGACCCGAGACGGGCGCCGCCGACCGCGTTCGTGTGCCGCGCGAGGCTCAGGCCCGAGGCGTCCCCGAAGTCGTCGACGACCACGGCGCTGCAGCTCGCAAAGATCGAGAAGGTCCCCGTCGTCCCGGGAGGATTGAAGGAGCCGACTCTCACGGTGAGGGGGACGCCCGCCGTGACGCCCGGGAGGACGATCTGCGATCCGCCCGAGGTCCCCGGGCACCCGTCGTCGTCGCAGGCGAGGAAGGTGAGGGACCCGCAGGCCCCGGAGAAGACCTCCATGACCGCGTCGATGCTGCTGACCGCCGGGGCGGGGCACATCGCGAGGACGACCGTCCCCGAGCAGGAGGGGGTGTAGGTGAACCAGACGTCGTTCGCGGCGGGAGCGCACGTGAACGCCGGGTCGGAGGGATTCGTCGTCGCCAACACGTTCGTGAGGGAGGCGCTCGTGCCGTCGAGGAGGACGACCGGGGATGCACACTCGTCGTTCGCCGGCTGCGCGGACCCGAGGCCCGCGAGGAGGAGGAGGGCCGACGCGACGACCGGAAGCCGAGCGCTCTTGCGCCAGTCGAATCTCATGTGGAGGGAACCCTTTCTCAGCGGCGCCCACCGGGCCCCCCCCGGCCGGGCGCCGGCGCGGCATCCGGGGGAGCGTGACGCGACACCTCCGCCTGCCCCTCTCCGGAGAGGACGCGCGGGGCGCGGGCCATCACCTGGGAGAACCCACCGGACTCCGCCAGGGTCGGGCTTCCGCGCGGGTTCGATCGTACGACGTGGCCGTTGTGGAAAGGTTCCCACAGGCCCCGCCTCCCCGTCAAGGGAACCGCCCCATGTAGCGGGAGGGACAGGGGCTAGAGCACGGTCAGGGGGAGGACGGGCGTCAGGGCGACCGCGAGGGGGAGGGTGACCTGGACGCTCTGGAGGAAGACCGTCCCCCCCGAGGTGCCGCCCGGGACCGGGACGGTCACCGCGAGGTCGCCGGCCGGGTCCGGAGACCCGACCCCGGCGAGGATCCCGCCCAGGCCGACGTAGAGGAAGCAGGTCGCCGCGGGGATCGCTCCGGGAGCGAGGCTCGCCACGTCGATCCCGCCGGGGAGGAAGGAGATCCCGTCGACAATCATGAACGCCCCGACCCCCGGGGAGAGGCCCGACGCCCTCCATGTGAAAGGAAGGCCCGCGCGCGGGGGATCCGCCGCCCAGATGGAGGGAGGCGCGCCGCCCGCCGAGTCGCATCCCACGCCCGCGCTCGGGGGGAGGAGGTAGTCCTCGACCTCCCCGAATGTGAACCCCATCCCCGCCGCCTGGACGCCGGTCGTCCCGAAGGAGAGCTTGAGCCGCGTGCGCAGGAGGCTCGCCGCTCCCGCCGGGACCGCGAGGGGACCGAGGGTGGCGAGGACTGGGACCGGTCCGACCGAGACCGCGAGGGGGGCGAACGACTCCCCCGCCTCGTCCCACGTCCCGTCGCCGTCGAAGTCGATCCAGCCGCCGATCCGGTCCGTGAAGGTCCCCGCCGGATTCGACGCCCGGACGACGATCGTGCAGGAGCCGCCCGGGGAGAGGCCCTCGATCCGGACGAGCCCGTCGTCGGCGTCGTCGTCCCAGGCGCCGTCCCCCGCTCCGGGCCCGACCGGCGCGGCCGCGTCGGGCGACGCCGCCAGGCCGAGCCGCTCGCTCGCGATGAACGTGGCGTTGCAGGGGGGATACGGGAGCGGCGCGTCCCCCGCGTCCGTCCCCCCGCCCGCCGGCACGGGCGCGGTCACGGGCCCCCCCGATCCGGGAAGCACGTAGTCCTCGACCTCCCCGAACGAACCGGTCCCGCCCGCCGAGGAGACCCCGGCGGAGTCGAACGACAGGCGCGCCCGCACCATCGGGGAGGCCGGCGCCGTCGCGGGGTAGGCGAAGGGACCGAAGGTGAAGTCGAAGCCCCCGGGCCCCACGGCGCCCGACTGGATCGGGAGGGCGTCGGCCGCCGTGAAGCCCACTCCCGCGTCGCGATCGACCCAGATCCGGCAGAAGTCCGC
>CBRGOK010000370.1:0-4655 GCA_967798035.1 uncultured bacterium | reverse complement strand
AACCTCCCGCGGGACGCGGAGGTCGCCTACCAGTTGGGACACCTCGCCGCGCGGGTGGGAGGGTGGGGGGAGGCGAGGGGGGGGCACCGCGTCGCGCTCCAGCGCGACCCGGCTCACCCCGGGGCGCTCTACGCGCTCGGCCAGGCCCTCCTCGAGGCGGGGGAACTCGAGGAGGGTCGCCGAGTGCTCGGACTCTTCCGAACGCGGAAGGTCCTCTACGACTCCGTCTACACGATCTCCCTCCTCTCCGCGGACGCCCCCGCGGACCCCGAGCTGCGCGAGAGCCTCGTCCTCTGCTCGGTCGCCCTCGGCGACCTCCCGAGGGCGAGGCGGGAGCTCGAGGCCCTAGGACGGTTGCGGCCCGCGTGGCGGGAGGACCCCCGCCTGGAGGCGGTCGCGCTCTGCCTCGAGGGGCGCTACGAGGAGGCTCTCCCGCGGCTGAAGAGTGCCCTCCCGGAGCGGGACGGGACGGGGCGCGCGATCCTCGAGGAGGTCGCCGCGCGCGCCGCGGCGGAGAAGGGAGGGGAGCGGGGGAGGTGAGACGCGCGCCGCTGGCGGCGCTCCCCCTCGCGCTCGGCTGCGGGTCGAGGTCCTCCCGCGGACCGGAGATCGGCTACCGCGACGTCGCGGCGGAGGCCGGCCTCGACCTCCGCACCGTCTGCGGGGACCCCGACAAGCCCTACATCGTCGACTCCCTCGGGACGGGGGCCGCCTTCCTCGACTTCGACGGCGACGGCCTCCCCGACGTCTTCCTCGCGAACGGCTCCCGGTTCGGGGGATACCCGCGGGGCGAGGAGCCGCTCCCCCGCTTCTTCCGACACGCGGGAAACGGGTCGTTCGTCCCCGTGGTCGCCGGGGTCGAGCGACCCGGATGGTGGCAGGGGTGCGCCGCGGGCGACCTCGACGGGGACGGGGACCCCGACCTCCTCGCGACCTCGATCGACGGCCCGGCTCTCTGGCGGAACGGCGGCGGGACCTTCCGGGACGCGACCCTTCCCGCCGGCCTCTCCCATCGCGCGTGGGGCTCCTCCGCCTCCGCGGCGGACCTCGACCTCGACGGGGACCTCGACCTCTACCTCGCCGGCTACGTCCGCTTCGACCGCGCGAGGACGCCGCGGGACTGCCCCTGGAAGGGGGTGAAGGGATTCTGCGGGCCGATGGGCCTGCTCGCCGAGGCGGACCGCTATTTCCGCAACGAGGGGGACGGCACGTTCGTCGAGGCCTCGGAGGCCTGCGGGCTCGCCGTCCGCGACCCGCTCTACGGGCTCGGGGTCGTCGCGAGCGACCTCGACGGGGACGGCGCTCCCGACGTCTACGTCGCGGACGACTCGACCGAGAATCTCCTCTTCTGGAACCGGGGGGACGGGAGGTTCGAGGAGGGGGCGCTCTTCTCGGGGGCCGCCTACAGTCGGGACGGCGTCCCGCAGTCGGGGATGGGGGTCGACGCCGGCGACGCGGACGGGGACGGGGACATGGACCTCTTCGTCACGAACTTCGAGAGCGACCACTCGACGCTGTACCGCAACCTCGGAGGCCGGCGGTTCGCGGACGTCTCGGCCGAGACGGGTCTCGAGGTGGCGAGCTACCTCCCCCTCGGATGGGGGACCCGGTTCCTCGACTTCGACCACGACGGGGACCTCGACCTCTTCGAGGCCAACGGGCATGTCTACCCCCAGGTCGACGCCGTCCCCGGGCTCTCGTATCGCCAGCGCAACCACCTCTACCGGAACGACGGAGGACGGTTCGAGGAGGTCGGGGGAGCGTGCGGCCCCGCCTTCGCGGCGGCGGAAGGGAACCGGGCGGCCGCCTTCGCCGACGTGGAGGGGGATGGCGACGTCGACGTCCTGGTGACGCGCATCGACGGCCGCCCGGCCCTCCTCCGGAACGACGGGGCCTCCTCCGTCCCGTGGATCCGGCTGCGACTCTTCGGGACCCGGTCGAATCGCGAGGGGATCGGGGCGCTCTGCCTCCTCCAGGCGGGCGGCCGCCTGCAGCGGCTCGAGGCGAGGTCGGACGGGAGCTTCTTCGCGGCGAGCGAGCCGGTCCCGCACTTCGGGCTCGGGGGCGCGGCGTCGGCCGAGTGGGTCGAGGTGCGCTGGCCCTCGGGCAGGCGCGACCGGGCGGACGGCCTCGCGGCGTTCCGGACCTACCGGGTGGTGGAAGGGGCGGGCTTCTTCCCCGGCGGGCTCGGCCTGCGCAACTGACGGGCGCGAGAACGGGAAGGGAACCGGAAGGCCGATCCCTGCGACCAAGTGGGGGACGGGGACTCGGTCCTCCCCGTCAACCGAATGGACGGCGATTCCCCCCTCGTTCGACTCGACGGTTCCCCTCCCGGCGCGCCCCCGACTCCGATCGGCGCGGGTCCCGCCCGGCGCGATTGACAGAAGCGAGGGGCGGGGCGCATCCTAGGTACCGAGCGGTTTCTCCCTTCGAGGTCTTCTTCCCAACAGAGGTGAGCCATATGGTCCAGCGTTTCCGCACCTTCGTCGTCGCCGGCCTCTCGGGGGCGGCGCTCCTGGCGTCGGCGCCGGCGCAGCCCTGCGCCGTCTCCGCCCCCGTGCAGAGCTACATCCGGGGCGTCCTCCCTCCCTCGTTCGTGTCGATCAACGGCCAGCCGGGGACGACCGTCGCCATCGGCCCCTGCCTGACGACCGCGAGCGTGCAGGTCAACCTCCCCTTCACGTTCACCTTCTTCGGGCAGGCGAAGACGGTGGCCCGGATCCAGAAGAACGGCTTCCTCCACTTCACGACCTTCGTCGGCTTCCCGAACACCGGGAACATCACGGTGCCCAACACGGCGGATCCCGACGACCTGATCGCGCCCTTCTGGGACGTCCTCGTCCCGGCCCCCGGGACGGGCGGCGTGCTCTACCGGACCGACGGCGCCGCCCCGAACCGGATCTTCACCGTCGAGTGGCGGGACATGATGATCGTCTCCGGGGCCGTCGCCTGCTTCGACAACGGCTCGCGCCTGAACTTCCAGGCGAGGCTCTTCGAGGCGGACGGGTCGATCCAGCTCCACTATGGGCCCTTCACCGCGGGGACCGTCGCCTCCCTGATCTCGGGGACGATCGGGCTCGAGGACTCGAACGGGGCCGTCGGCATCGACGTGACCTCGCTCGGCAACCTGAACTCGGTCTTCCCGACGACCGCCTTCCGCTTCTATCCGGGCGCGGTCTCGAACGTGATCCCGACCTACACCGTCACGACGCCGGCGCCCTCCTTCTCCTCGATCGCCGGCGCGCCCGGGGCGACCCAGGTGTTCTGTCCTCCCCCGTGCCCGCCGACCCTCGGCGGCACCTGCTTCGACGACGAGGGAGCCAACATCAACCTCACCTTCCCCTTCTCGTTCTGGGGGGAGGCGAAGGTGCTGGTCGAGATGAGCATGAACGGGATCGCGACCTTCGACCTCAGCCTCGGCACGAACGGCACGGGCAACCCCGGCGCCCCGATCCCCTTCCCCGATCCGGCGGTCCCGAACGACTGGGCGGCCCCCTGGTGGGAGGACCTCGAGCTCAACGACCCCTCCGCGATCACCGGCGGCTGGTGGATCATCACCGGGTCGGCGCCGAACCGCGTCCTCACGATGGAGTGGGTGAACCTGAGCCGGTTCACGACCGGGTGCGTCGACAGCGGCGACCGGATCAACTGCCAGCTCGAGTTCCAGGAGTCGGGCAACCTGGTCGTCATGAAGTACGGCACGCAGGTGATCGGCACCGGGCCGAACGACGCGAGCATCGGCGTCGAGAACAAGAGCGGGACGGTCGCCGTCGACGGCACCGGGTCCGGCCCCAACAACGGCAACTTCCCGGCGACGGACCTCACCTTCACGCCGTGCAGCTCGAACGGGATCGTCCTCCCCTTCGGGAACGGCTGCCAGGGAGGCCTGGCCGCGGCCCCGACGATCGGCTCCGCGGGCGGCGCGCCGGTCATCGGGAACGCGACCTTCGCCCTGACGATGTCGGGGGGTCCGGCCAGCTCCTTGGCGAACGGCCTGATCCTCGGGGCGAGCAACACGACGTGGCTCGTCTTCAACCTGCCGATGGCGCTCGGGATCTTCGGGGCGCCCGCCTGCACCCTTTTCGCCTCCGCCGACATCATCATCTCCCCGATCGCGACCGACCCGACCGGCTTCGCGACGATCACCCTGCCGATCCCGAACCAGCCGAGCATCGTCGGCGGGTCCGTGTTCGTGCAGTTCTTCTCCCCCTTCACGCCGACGCTGGCGATGACGAACGGTGCCGAGGTGCGGATCGGCTGATCCCCCTGGGCCCGAGCGGTTCGAATCCCGCCCCGCCGGACCGATCCGGCGGGGCGGTTTCGTCGACGGGCATGCCCCTCTCGGCGGGGCGGGAACGCCTCGAGGGAGGGATCGCCTTCGGCGTCCCCTTCCTCGCCTACGCCCTCACCACCGCCCCCGGCCTCACCGGGGAGGACAGCGGCGCGTTCCTGACCGCCGCCTACGAGCTCGGGATCCTCCATCCGCCCGGGTACCCGCTCTGGTGCCTCCTCGCGCGGGCCTTCGCGACCCTCCTCCCCTTCGGCGACTTCGCCTGGCGCGTGAACCTCTTCTCCGGGTTCTCGAGCGCCCTCGCCTGCGCTCTCGGATGGCGGCTCCTGCGGCGCCGGGGCGTCGGATCCGCCGCGGCCGTCTC
>CBRGOK010000369.1:0-4655 GCA_967798035.1 uncultured bacterium | reverse complement strand
CGCCACCTCGCCGAGCTTCTGCTTCGCGAAGGCGAGCCAGGAGCGCAGCTCCCCGTCGAGCCCGATCTCGTCGTCGAGGTCGACGGGGACGTGCAGGAGCGAGCAGGAGGGGGCGACCCAGACCCGGTCGGACCCGACCTTCCCCCGGGCCTCCTCGAGGAGGGCGAGGGCCTTCTCGAGGTCGGCGCGCCAGACGTTGCGCCCGTCGATGACGCCGAGGGAGAGGATCGTCCCGGGGGGGAGGTGGGGGAGGACCTCCCCGAGCTGGCCCGGCGCGCGGCAGAGGTCGAGGTGGAGGGCGGCGACGGGAAGGGAGGCGACCGCCTTCGCGTTGTCCCGCAGCCCCTCGAAGTAGGTGGCGAGGAGGAGGCGGGGCGCCTTCCTCGCCCCCGCGAGCGCGGCGTAGGCCGCGGCGAAGAGCGCCCGGTCCTCGTCCGGGAGGTCGAGCACCGCGCACGGCTCGTCGATCTGCGCCCACTCGGCCCCGGCGTTGCCGAGGCGGGTGAGGACGTCGGCGTAGCAGGGGAGGAGCCGTTCGAGGGCGGCGCGGCGCTCGGCGCCGGGGGAGAGCCCCTTGCCGAGGAGGAGGAAGGAGACGGGGCCGAGGAGGACCGGCTTCGTCGAGATCCCGAGAGCCTTCGCCTCCTCGCACTCGTCGAAGGGCTTCGTCGAGGAGATCCGGAACTCCTGCCGGGAGGAGAACTCCGGGACGATGTAGTGGTAGTTCGTGTCGAACCACTTCGTCATCTCCATGGCGGCGAGGCCGTCGCCGGGGGTGCCGCGCGCCATGGCGAAGTAGGTGGCGAGGTCGACCCTCCCGCCGCGCGAGCCGTAGCGCGCCGGCACCGCCCCGAAGAGGGCGCAGGCGTCGAGCACGTGGTCGTAGAGGGAGAAGTCGTTCGAGGGGACGAGGTCGATCCCCGCCTCCCGCTGGAGCTTCCAGTGCCGCCGGCGCAGGTCCGCCGCCGTCGCGTGGAGGGAGGCGCCGTCGCTGCGGCCCGCCCAGTACGACTCGAGCGCCTTCTTCAGTTCGCGATTCTTCCCCGCGCGGGGGAAGCCGAGGGTGTGGCTGACGACCAAGCTGGGCTCCAGGGAGAGCCCGAGAGTCTATCGCCTCGCCCGCGATCGCGCGAAACGCTGCCTCAACGACGGACCGCGATCACCTCGAGCACGCCCGGAGTCACCATGAGGCAGTCGGGGGCGGCCTCGGCGGCCGCGAACGCCCCCGCGATCGCCTCGGACCGGGCCGGCGTCAGGCGCCCGAGCTCGACCAGCCGCCGCAGGCCCGACCCGACGAAGCTCCTCGGCCACTGCCACAGGGGGTCGCGGGGCGTCACGACCTCGAGGATCGGGCGGACCTCCTTCGTCGCGAACCCGACCTCCCCGAGCCAGCGCGGGAGGTCGAGCCCGACGTCCGGCTCGCCGCCGCTCGCGCGCCAGGTCTCCATCACGATCCGCACGAACTCCTGGTGCTCCGGGGAGCTCGGCGCGAGCTGCCAGGTTGCGTAGTGGAAATACTCGTGCAGGACGATCGCGCCCCCCGGCTTGAGGGCGCCCGCGATCCTCGCGAGGAGGTCGCGGGGGCGCCTCATGAACGCGAGGACCCAGCGAGCCCAGGCGCCGTCGGCCTGGAGGGGGGGGAAGTCCCCCTCCTCCAGGTCGAGCTCGACCGTCCGGACGTTCTCGAGCCCCCTCCGGCGGCTCGCGGCCTCGAGCGCGTCGAGGAAGCGCCGGGAGCGGTCGAGCGCGATCACCTCTCCCGAGGGCCCCACGACCTCGGCGAGGTCGAGGGAGGCGTACCCGGGGCCGCACCCGACGTCGAGGATGGTGCGGCCGGCCGCGAAGCCGGCGCGCCGCCACGCGTCGAGGGCGCGCGATCGCCACGCGCGGTGCTGCAGGGCGAGGCGCGAGATCTCCTCGTCGTGGGTTCCGAGGACGTAGTCCTTCTCGTGGGTCATCGACGCGGTCCTCCAGCGGCGCTCGCCGCCGACGCCCCGGCGAGGGCGCCGGTCGCGAAGGCGGCGGTGAAGTTGTACCCCCCGATCGGCCCGTCGAGGTCGAGGATCTCCCCGGCGACGTGGAGGCCCGGGACGATCCTCGACTCGAGCGTCCACGGGTCGACCTCGTCGAGGACGATCCCCCCGCGCGTCACCTCGGCCCGGTCGAACCCGAGGGTCCCCGCGACCGGAAGCCGTGTCTCGAGGACGCCGCCGAGGAGCCGCGCGCGCTCCTCGCGGGCGAGGCGCGCGACCTGCCGATCCACGGGGACCGAAGCCTCCGCCAGGAGCGCGTCGACGAGCCGCTCCGGAAGGAGGGTCGAGAGGATCCGCCTCATCGTGCGGGACCCCGCGGAGGCCGCCTCCGCCCGCAGCCGGGCCTCCATCTCGGGAAGCGTCGCCTCGGGGAGGAAGTCGAGGAGGACCTCCGCACGGTCGGAGGGAGGGAGGGCCGCGACCGCGCCTCCGAGGTTCATCGGGGCGGGGCCGGACAGGCCGAAGTGGGTGAAGAGGAATCCGCCCCGGCGCGACTCGACGAGGCGCCCCCCCGCGTAGAGGGACACCTGGACGTCGGGAAGCGTCAGCCCGGTCAGGGCGTTCGCCCAGGGGACGGGAACGGCGAGGGGGGTCAGGGCCGGCGTCGGGGGGACGAGCCGGTGTCCGAGCGACTCGGCGATCGGATATCCGTCCCCCGTGGTCCCGGTCTTCGGATAAGACTTTCCCCCGGTCGCGAGGACGACGCGCGCGGCCTCGAGCGCTCCGCGCGCCGTCACGATCCGGAAGCCCTCCCCGCTCCTCTCGATCCCCCTCAACGGCTCCCCCCCGCGGAAGACGACTCCAGCCCGGACCATCTCCCGCTCGATCGCGTCGCGGACGTCGACGGCCCGGTTCGACACGGGGAAGACCTTCCCGCCCGGCTCGACCTTCGTCGGGACCCCGAGGGACTCGATCGCCTCGCGCAGGTCCCTCGGGCCGAGGCGCCGGAGCGCGGGGCGGAGGAACCGCCCGTTCGGTCCGAACGCCTCGACGATCTCCTCCTCGCCGCACTCGTGGGTCAGGTTGCAGCGATTCCCCCCCGAGACGAGGACCTTCACGCCCGGCCGCGCCGCCTTCTCGAGGAGGAGGACCCGACGGCCGGCGCGAGCGGCGGCGATCGCCGCGAAGAGCCCGGCGGGGCCGCCCCCGGCGACGAGGATCTCGAAGGATGCTCCGTTCAAACCCACCGCGTTGCGCCCATCATGCCGGCCCCGTGAAGCTCAAGCACCGGCCGGAGGACTTCCTCGTCGAGGAGCGGCTGCGCCCGGGCCGGATCGCCGAAGCGGGGCCCCACGCCGTCTACCGGATCCGGAAGTCCGGCCTCTCGACCCTCGAGGTCTCGATGCGCCTCGCGAAGGAGGCGGGGGTCGACCTCGGCCGCGTCCGCGTCTGCGGGTGGAAGGACCGCCGAGCCGTGTCGGTCCAGCACGCTTCCGTGGAGGGGGGACCCCCGATCTCGATCGAGGAGCCCGGGCTCTCGATGGAGACGATCGGGCGCGCCTCCAGCCCAGCCCGTTCGGACTGGATCGAGGCGAACGCCTTCTCGCTCCTCGTCCGCGACCTCGGCCCGGAGGACCTCGCCGCCCTCGACCGCAACCTCCCCGACGTCCTCGCGGCGAGCCTGCCGAACCAGTTCGACGACCAGCGCTTCGGCGCCGCGCGGGCGGGGAAGGGCTGGCCGATGGCGGAGTTCCTGCGCGGCGAGGTCGAGAAGGCGCTCCTCCTCCTCGTGGCGACGCCGGGGGCGAACGACCCGCCCGAGGTCGCCGCCCGCAAGGGATTCTTCCGATCGGCCTGGGGGCGCTTCGACCGCTGCGCGGAGCGCGCCGCCGGCTGGCACGAGCGATCCCTCTTCGACCACCTCGTGCACCGGCCGGGCGACTACCGCGGGGCCCTGCGTTTCGTCCCTCGTCCGGAGCGCCTGGTCCAGGCGCTCGCCTTTCAGTCCTGGGTCTGGAACCGCTGCGCGGACCGCCTCCTCGGCTCGATCCTCGCGCCGGAGCGCCTGGGATCGCTGCCGGCCGACCTCGGCCCCCTGCGGTTCTGGAGGCGCCCGACCCAGGAGGAACGTCGCCGGCTCGAGGCGGTCGAGCTCCCGCTCGTCGGACGCGGGCCGAGGCACGGCAACTGCGACGGCGCGATCTCCGAGGTCCTGCGCGAGGAGGGACTCTCCGTCGAACGACTACGGTCGCGGGGCGTCCGCGGGTTCGAGCTGAAGGTGGCGCGGCGCCCCTTCGTCCTGCGCCCCGACCGGCTCGAGGCCGGGGCCCCGCAGCCCGACGAGGACCATGCGGGCAGGAGCGCGGTCCACGTCGCGATGTCGCTTCCTCGCGGGTCCTACGCGACCCTGGTCGCGAAGCGCCTCTTCGCATGAGGGACCGGCGCGCGCGGACGGCGCGAGACCCTCGCGTCGATCCGCCGCTTCCGCCCTATCCGCTCCCGTTCGGCCGCTCCCCGTTCCGAAGGGCGCGGAAGGCGGGATTGTCGACGAGGACGTCGCAGCCCCGGCAGGAGGGGGGATACTCGCCCGCGAACATCCGGCGGCGGAACTCCCGGTACTCCGGCCCGTTCCAGATCTCCTCGACGGACTTCTCCCGGACGTTCCCCATCCGGAGTTCCCGC
>CBRGOK010000368.1:0-4670 GCA_967798035.1 uncultured bacterium | reverse complement strand
AGTAGGCGAGGAGCCGGACCTGCGAAGGGAGCCAGCGGATGAGCGCGATCTCGTAGAAGAGGACGAGGAAGGAGGCGAGGAAGACGCGGAGGCGGACCCTCCGCTCGAAGAGCGGAGCGGTCCGGGCGGGATCCGCCGTCAGGAGGGTCGCTTCGGCAGCCATAGGTCGAGGAGGACCCCCGCCGTCCCGAGGACGGCGAGGAGGTTGAACAGGGTGCCGGAGACGAGGAGGACGCCGAGAAACGCCTCGGACCCGCGCGAGAGCCACCAGGAGGCGAGGTCGAGGAGGAGGGAGAGGCCGAGGAGGAGGGCCGCGCCGTGGACGAGGGGCCTCGGCCCGCGCGTCGCGAGGAGGAGTCCGCCGAGCAGGATCGAGAGGCCGCCGAGGGAGAGGGCGTGGGTGTGGGTCGAGGCGGCGAGGATCTTCGGGTCCACCGGGCGAACGTCGCGGGAGACCGCCGCGGCCTTCACGTCGTCCCAGAAATCGAGGTTCGGTGACGCGGGGGTCGGCGCCTTCCGGGAGTGACAGGAGAGGCAGCGGCGGCCGAGGACCTCCGCCGGCGCCGAATCGCCGCGCTCCGGGTCATCGTAGTCCTCGGCGAGCCGCGAGCCGCGGAGCCAGTCGAGGAGGGCCTTCCGTTCGTTGGCCGCGAGGTCGTCCGGGTGACCGCGCTCGAGGGCGACGAGGAGGGGGGCGCGGGTGCGGATGCCGCGGTAGGCCCCGCGGAGGTCGTCGACCGAGAGGCCCGGGCGCTCGTCGCGGTTGGCGTGGTGGAACCTCAGATGGGCTCCCGAGGCGACGAACCCGCCGAGGATCGCGAGCAGGGTGCAGGAGAGCCCGGCGCGGACGGGCGCCGGGAGGTCGCGGAGTCGCCCCTCCACCCGTCAGTCCACCTTGAGGACGCTCTCCGGGATCTCGACGGTCTCGCCCGTCGCGACCGCGCGGTGGGCGAGGATCCCGACCGCGGTCGCCCGGTACCCCTCCTCCGCCCCGCAGACGACCGCGTCCCCCTGCGCGAGGCTCTTCAGGAACGACTCGATCGCGTAGTAGAGCGGCGGCTGCGGGAGCCCGACCCCCTCCTGGAGCTTCCCCTGGGCGGCAAGCTTCGTCGCGTCGGCGATGAGGGTGATCCCCTCGTCGTTCCCGAAGCGCTGGCGGTTCGCGTAGACCTCCCACCCCTGCGTGGGGGAGTCGGCCTCCTTGAACATCCATCCGGCCGTCCAGGCGAGCTTGATCGTCGCCTGGCCGCCGTGGAAGACCTCGTGGGTCCCCTCGAAGGAGTTGGCGAGGCTCGCCTCGTACGCGAGGCGAGCCCCGTCGGGGAAGCCGAGGTCGAGGAGGACGGTGTCGGGAACCTTGCGCCCGTCGTTGTGGAGGCGCACGGCGCCGGCCCCCCTCGCTGAGACGGGATAGCGGCCGGTGAACCAGTGGAAGACGTCGAACTGCTGGGTCCCCATCTCCCCCTCGAGGCCGAGGGAGACCTCCGGGTCGAGCCTCCAGTTGAGCGCCCGCTCGCGGGCGTGGTCGGAGGCGGCGACGCGCCAGGTGGTCTTCCTGTGGTGGTGGCCCCTCATCGAGGCGAGGTCGCGCCCCGCGTCCGATCGGAAGAAGGACCAGGCGAGGCGATAGATCGGGTTCGAGCGCGCCTGGAGCCCCGCCTGGAAGATCGACTTCGAGCCCCGGGCCCCCTTCGCGATCGCGCGGGCGTCCTCGAGGGTCGAGGCGATCGGCGACTCGCAGTAGACGGCCCGGCCGGCGGCGAGGGAGTCCTCGACGATCGAGCGGTGGAGGTGGGTCGGCGTCGCGACGAAGACCGCCTTGAGGCCCTTCGCCTTCTCGAGCATCGCCCTGTGGTCGGCGAACCCCTCGACGCCGGAGGCGCGGCGCGCCCCTCCTTCGAGCCGGGAGGGGTCGACGTCGCAGAGCGCGCTCACTTTCGCCGCGTCGAACTTCTGGAGTTCCGTCATGATCGCCCGCCCCTGGCGGCCGACGCCGACCACGCCGACCTCGATCGGCTCGGTCGCCTCGAGGGGGGTAGCGCCGGACAGGTCGGGGAGGAGGGAGATCGCGGCGAGCGCGCCGCCGGCCTCGAGGATGAACTCGCGGCGCGTGGGACCGGTCATCGGGCTTCGAAGATCCGGCGATCCGGCCCCTCGATCCGCCAGGTCCCCTCCTCTTTCAGGATCGCGCTCGTCAGGTCCGCGGGCGCGCCGGCGGGCCGCTCCCCGAGGACGAGGAGGGCGGTCGACCAGCCGTCCGCGAGCCGGGCCGACGGGCAGACCGCGGCCGCGGCGCGCGCCCGGACCTCGGGCCGCCGGCTCCGCGGGTCGAGGATGTGGCCGAGGCGTTCGCCATCGCGGACGAGCGTCCGGCCGTGCGGCGCGGAGACGGAGAGGGAGAGGTCGCGAAGTTCGACGAAGAGGCGTGGCTCCCCTCCCTCCTCGCCGCGGATCCCGACGCGCCAGCCCCTCTTCCCGGGCGGCGCCCCGATCGCGACGGCGCTGCTCGTGCCCCCGTGGAGGAGCGCGCAGGAGATCCCCGCCTCGCGGAGGCGGGCCGCGGCGAGGTCGAGGGCGTGCCCCTTCCCGATCGCGCCGAGGTCGAGGGCGATCCCACGGCGAAGGAACCGGACCGTCCGGCTTCCCGGGTCGAGGACGACCGCGTCCATCCCGACGGCCATCCCGTCGGAGGGGGGGAAGCCCTCGTGGAATCCGAGGGACCGCATGAGCGGGGCGACCGTCGGGTCGAAGGCCCCCTCCGAGTCGCGGTGGATCGTCCGGCAGGTTTCGAGGAGCTCGAAGGCCTCCTCGTCGAGCCGGACGGGGGCGAGCGCCGCGCGGGCGTTGATCCGGGAGAGGAGGCTCTCGCGGCGGAAGAGGCTCCAGCGGCGGTCCTCCTCCTCGACCGACTCGAGCGCCTCCTCGCCGGCGGCGCGGAGGCGGCCCTCCTCCTCCCCCGCGAGCACGGCCTCGAAGCGCGTGCCCATGGCCGGCCTCGCCGCGAGCGCGATCAAGGTCAGGCGGTCCGGGACGTGAGCGTCTGCGGGTCGAAGGCGAAGGCGCGCCCCTCCCACATCGAGCGCGTGGCGAGGTCGACGATGACCATCACCTTCGTCCCGAGGTCGACCCCGCTCGCGGCGGGCGTCCGGGTCCGGATCGCCCGGAACCAGTCGAGGCGGTGGCGGTCCTGGTCGTTGCCGATATCGGGGCACTCGATCTTGGTCTCCTCGACCTCCTCCGCGAAGAGGCGCTCGGGGCGCAGCACGCAGTGGTTGCTGCCGAGGTAGAGGTTCGCCTTGTGGCCCCGGATCATCGGCTCGAGGCCGACCTCGTTCGCCGTCGAGCCGGCGACGGTGAGGGTGTGCTCCTTCTCGAACTCGACGGTGATGTTCACCTGGTCGTGGTTCTCCATCGCCTTGTCGACGTAGTGGCCCCCGGCGGCGGTGACGCGCACGGGCCAGCCCATGTCGAGGGCGTTGACCATCGGGGTCATCACGTGGACGAGGAGGTCCCCGATGATCCCGGTCGAGTACTTCCGGTAGCGCCGCCACCGCGCGTAGATCGCGGGGTCCCACGGCGCCGGGCCGAGGGGACCGCACCACCTGTCCCAGTCGAGGTTCGCCCCGGGCGTCCAGGCGGGATCGATCCGGTAGTAGAGCCACTCCCCCTCCTTCGAGTTGCGGCAGTAGGAGGTCTGGCTCGAGACCGGCTTGCCGATCGCCCCCTCCGCGATCAGGCGGCGGGCCTCCCTCCACTTCGGGAACATCACCTGCTGGGTCCCGACCTGGAAAACCCGCTGGGGGTGGGCGTTCACGACCTCGCGCAGGCGCAGCGCGTCGGCGAGGTTCAGGGTCATCGGCTTCTCGAGGTAGACGTCCTTTCCCGCGAGGATCGCGTCGATCCCCATCTGGCCGTGCCAGTGCTCGGGGCTCGCGATCAGGACGCCGTGGAGGTCCTCGCGCCTCAGGAGCTCCGCGTGATCGCCGTAGATGTCGACCTCGAAGCCCTGCTTCTCGGCGCACATCTTGCGTGCCTTCTCGAGGCGGGGGCGGCAGACGTCGGCGAGTCCTCTGATCTCGACCCTCTCGTGCCCTCCCGCGACGAGGGAGAGGATCGACTCGCAGTGGGCCGTCCCCATCCCGCCGGTCCCGATCACGCCGATGCGGATCGGGTCCTCGGGGGCGAGCATGCCGGCGACCGCGCCGAGTTCCTGGCGTCGGGGGAGGTTGCACGATCCGAGGACGGCGGCGGCTCCGGCGGCCGCGCCGCGGGCGAGGAACTCGCGGCGGGTGGAGGCGGACTGGAGGGAAGGGCTCGGTTCCATCGTGGCTTCCTCGTCCGGGGCGGGGATCGGCCGGACGATCCGCAGCGTAGCGAGGGGCGCGGCGGGGGGAAAGCGAGGGCCAACGGCGAGGCGTCTCGACCGTATGCGCCGCCGTCGCGTCCGCTGCACGAAGGAAGGAAGACCCATGACCCCGACCGCGCCTCTCCTCGCGCTCCTGGCGTCGATCGGCTCGCAGGACTCCCGGGCCTCCGCCCCCGAGGTCCGGGAGACCGTGCGCGGGGACCTCGGCAAAGAGGTCGACGAGATCCTCTCGCGCCTCGCGAGGCTCGGATTCTGCGGCGTCGCCCTCGTCGCGAAGGGAGGGGAAGTCCTCCTCGCGAAGGGG
>CBRGOK010000367.1:0-4681 GCA_967798035.1 uncultured bacterium | reverse complement strand
TCGCGGCGCTCCGCGCCGAGAAGCAGTACGCCGCCTTCCTCGACCTCCTGGGCAAGAAGGAGTCGGACTTCCCCGACGGCCAGACCACCTATGACCCTGGGAGCGGGAAGCCCTACATGGGGGAGGGCCCGTACCTCGGCGAGAAGGACAAGTACGACCTCTACCTCGCCGAGACCCTCGCCACCTACCAGGACCTCCTCGTCCAGCACTACGGCGTCACGACGAAGAAGCCGCAGCGATGGAACTCGATCAACCGCGGCGCGATGTTCTTCGGCCTGTGGTCGAAGGAGGAGAACCTCAACTCCGACACGGCGATCCACGCCTGCCTCGCCCACAACCTCGGCCACAACTACCTCGACGGCTACCGCTACTACGCCTACGACCTCCCCGTCTGGCTCACGGAGGGCTTCGGCCACTGGTGGCAGCGCGCGATCGACGTCGAGTGCGTCAACTACTGCAACATCGAGGGGACGAACCCCCTGAAGCAGACCGGGGCGGGCTGGCCCGCCGACACGCGCCGGCTCGTCATGCGCGACCGGGCCGCCCCGGTCGCCGAGCTCACCCGGAAGAACTCCTTCGCCGAGCTCGACCAGAACGACCACCTCGTCGTCTGGAGCAAGGTCGACTTCCTGATCGGGACCGACCACAAGAAGTTCGCCGCGTTCGTCGACCGACTGAAGGGGAGGACCGACACGCAGGGCTTCACCCTCTCCCGCGGCCTCCCGGAGGCGCAGCGCGAGGCGATGAAGGAGATCTACGGGTGGAGCTACCCCGAGTTCGAGGAGGCGTGGAAGGCCCACGTCCTCGCGACCTACGCGACGCAGTGATCGGCTACCGCCCCGCGCGAAGCCGGAGCCGGTCGTTCTCGGGCGACCAGGCGAGGAAGCGGTAGAGGGGGGCGAGGGCCACCAGGTCCTCGGCGAGGCGGAGAACAGGGAGAGCGCTCGCGGCGGATTCCACCCGAGGGATTCCCGTCAGGTTCGCGGGTCGACCTTCCGTTCGACGATCTGCCCCACGCGGCCGTAGACCTGCCCCTCGACTCCGCCGAGGGCGTGCTCGATGTCCTCGCGTCTCCCTAGCTTGCTCGTCCACCGCCCGTTCGGAAGCTGGCGCGCGGCGTGCCTAGGCCGACCGTCTGCATCCACGAAAATGGCCACCTTCTCGACTCCGGCCTCGAGCGTCGGCTCCTTGCAGGGCTCGAATCCGAGGGATCGGAACGCTTCCACGAAGGCGTCGACGGTCTCCGCTCGCTCGACCCCCTCGGGCCAGAATGCGAACGGAGCCCGTCCGGGCCACCACCACCGCGCCGTGTCGCCGGCCGCCCACGCGATGCAGTTGTAGCCTGGGCCATCTGGGCTCGTGACCCTGTAGCCTTCCTCCTTCAGGCCGGGGAACTCGTCTTCGAGGGACCCGCTCACTCCCGGTAACCGTGCTCCCTCCCCCACGCGATCCAGGCCTCGGCGATCCGGTCGAGCCTCCCTGCGTCCTTGGGCTCGACGGGATCCACTCCGGTGATCGCGGAGAGTGCCCATCCCCAGTGGTTCGGCCGCGAAGACATCTCGCGGAGCAGGATGGGGATGACATCCGGACCCATGCCGATGATCTGCTGGTAGCACGGGTGCAGGACCATCTCCGTCCAGGAGGAGGTCGTCGCCGTCTCCCTATCCCAAGCCTCTCTCAGCCGATCGAACCTCTCTTCGGGAGCCTCGACTCGTCGGCTCCACGGCTTGGAGTAGTGGGCCAGGGCCTCAATCCAGAGCTTCCGGAGATGCCGGCCCTCCTCCCCCAGGGCACGCGGCCGGAGGGCTTCCTCAAGAGAGAGAAGGCGAGGCGGAGGTGCCAGGATCTCGGTCATCGAAGGAGGGCGACCGTCCTATCCGTGATGCTCGAGAAGAATATCCGGTTCTTCAACTCTCGAAGCCTCTCGAGCGAGTCCCATATCTCTTGACTGTCTGGCGGGAGGGGATCCTCACGGAATACGTCCACGTCCAGGATCACGGGAGCGGATGCGGCGTCCGGCGGCAGGCGCTCGAGCCCCTCCGTGAAGATCGCGGTCGCCCGGAGACTCGGCTCAGGTACGACCACGCGGAGGAAGAACTCGAGCATCCCCTGGGGGACTCCCTCGGCGATCTCCGGAAGCGTGCGGAGGTACTTCTTGAGGTCCCCCACAGGGAAGGGGAGCTCGATCCGGTTGATGGTGCGGATCGCGACGCGGACGACCCTAAGCGGAGCGGCCAGCTGCCGGTACTCGTTCCACACGTGGCGCCAGTCTTCCCGGACCTGCTCCCATCCGGGGTAGGGCTTGAGTCGGTTCAGCGTGAGGCCATCCCCTTGCACCTGGACGACTTGGCGGCCGTCCGCGGAGTGGAAGGCGTATCCCTGGACCCCTCGATCCTCCTCCCGAAGCGTCGCTGAGCGCTCCACAGCGAGGTCAACACGGACGGTCTTCTCTATGCGTTCCACGCGATTCGGAAAACGGGAGGCGAGCCGCTTGCCGAGAGACGCGAGCCCTTCGATCGTCGTCCCCGGTCGCGCCTCAACGCGGAAGTCGATCAGTGCCTCGACGATCGGAGCCCTGGCCAAGAAGGGGAACGGTCCCGCGGGACGACGGGGCTCCATGAAGGATCGAGTCCTATGGTAGCGGACGAAGGCCCAGCCGGTCGTTCTCGGGCGACCAGGCGAGGAAGCGGTAGAGGGGGGCGAGGGCCACCAGGTCCTCGGCGAGCCGGGAGGGAAGCTCCGCGGCGATCGCCCCGGGATCCGTCCTCGCGATCGACCGGAAGACCCGCGCGCCGTGCTCGCCGGGGGTGAAGTACTTCGCGAACTCCTCGACGTCGTCCCGGTTCACCTTCGGGCAGTCGTAGACCTTCTTCCAGTCGTGGATCCGCAGGCCGAACCCCCCGGGCAGGGCGGCCACCAGCTGGCGGAACCCCTCCCGCCCCGGCACGTCGCCGATCGCGTTCTTCCAGTTCTGGGCATCCACCCACGCCTCCTTGTGGATCCGGAGCCCCGCCTCGACGCCCGCCTCGTCGACCGCCAGGACCAGGTGCGCGTTCTGGAAGGCCGGATCCAGATCCGCCCCGACCTCCGGTCCGACGATCGAGCGGAAGGCCTTCCGGTCCTTCCCCTCCCGCAGCAGGTACACCCACTGCGCGACCACCCGCCCGCGGTTGAAGGAGAAGGGCCTGTGGAGGCTGTCCCGCCGCTCGAGCCGCAGCCCGTGCTCCGCGAGCTTCCCGCGCGCCTCCTCCGCGATCGCCGCCAGGCGGCGGCGGACCCGCAGCCGATGCGCGTCGTAGTCGGGGTTCTTCTGGTACGCCTCCTCGAAGACGGCGAAGTCCCGCGCCTCGAACGGCTCGAGCGCCTTCACGGACGGAGGCTCTTCATCACGATCAGCGCCATCGGCCCCCCCGGAGAGACCGACAGCCGGTGCGCGACCCCCCTCGGCACGAGGAACGCCGTCGGCGCCAGGAGATCCTTCGTCTCCCCGCCGACCTCGAGAGTCCCCTCCCCCGCGAGGACGACGAAGATCTCGTCGGTCTCGGGATGATCGTGGAGCGGAACCTGGTGGCCTGCCGGCAGTCGATGCGCGACGAACCTTGCCGTCGAGCCGGGGCGCTCGACGCGCAGTCTCTCCCCAGGAGCGAGGAACGGGGCGAGGTCGAGGAGTTCGATCGGTAGGAGCCTCGGGTAGGATCGCGCCGCGATCCTAGTCGCGGTCCTCGGGGCCGCGCGAGGAGAAGAACGCTGGACGGAAGAGAGATCGCGTCGGTCGCCTGCGGCGAGGTCGAGATCGTCGCCTTCGACACGGAGACGGCGATGCACGCCCCGCTCGAGCGCCTCGTCGAGCTGGCGGGCGTGAAGTTCCGCGGCGGCGAGATCGTCGCCGAGTTCTCGACCCTCGTCGACCCGGGCTCCCCGATCGCGCCCGAGGCGATCGCCATCCACGGCATCGACGACGCCGCGGTCCGCGGCGCGCCGAAGGCCTCCGACGCCCTCGCGAAGTTCCTCGAGTTCTGCGGCGCGGCGCCGCTCGCGGCCCACAACGCGCCCTTCGACGCCGGCGTCCTCGGCGGCGAGATGGCCCGGGCCAGGCTCGAGCCCCCCGGCAACCGGATCCTCGACACCCGCCTCCTCGCGAAGGGCCTCCTCCAGGCCGACTCCTACTCCCTCGTCAACCTGGTGAAGCAGCTCGGCCTCCCGGCCGGAACCCACCACCGGGCCCTCGCCGACGCGCACCACGTCTTCCACCTCCTCCGCCGGTTAATAGGCCTCCTCGGCGAGCCCGATCGAGTTCCCTTCGGAGAACTCCTCCGGCGGAAGGCGCCGATCGCGTTCGGGGCTTACCTCCCCAACCGGCCGGCGCTCGCGGACGACCTCCGTCCCCTCGGCCCGGCCGCGACGAGCGGCGACGCCGTGACGATCGACTACGCCGTGGAGGGCTCGAAGCGCGCCTCCCTACAGGTGACGCCGCGCCTCCTCTTCGAGCGCGACGGCGTCGCCTACATGGAAGCCCTCTGCCACCTCTCGGGGCGCGTGAAGACCTACCGCCTCGACCGCATCCGGGGTCTCCGGGCGGAGGCGGGGCAGGGGCTCCTCTTCTAGACCGGCTGCGGGCCGACCGCCTCTTGCGGCCCCTCGGGAGATTCGGTATCCGTGAGCGTCGCTGGCGGGCGTAACT
>CBRGOK010000366.1:0-4693 GCA_967798035.1 uncultured bacterium | reverse complement strand
CCGAGCCCTGGTTCGTCCGCGAGGGGCGGGGCTTCCTCTACGACGCGAAGCTCTCGGGGAACGGCACGATGGCGTGCGCCGCCTGCCACATCGACGGGAACTGGGACCACATCGCGTGGGACCTCGGCGACCCGGGCGGAACCATGCAGGTGGTGCCGAACCTCTTCAACCCGATCCCGGTCCTGATCCCCGCCTCCTACACGATGCACCCGATGAAGGGGCCGATGACGACGCAGTCGCTGAGGGGCCTCTCGGCGACGTCTCCCTTCCACTGGCGCGGGGACCGCGCCGACCTCGCCGCGTTCAACCCCGCCTTCGCGGGCCTGATGGGGGGGAGCCCGATCTCGGCGGGGGACATGGTCGACTACACCGCCTTCGTGGACTCGATCCAGTACCCGCCCAATCCCAACCGCAACCTCGACAACTCCTTCCCGGCGACCTTCTCCGGGGGGAACCCCGCGGCGGGCCAGACCTTCTTCAACACCCAGCCCTTCAACCCCTCGATCCCGATCCTCACCTGCGCGACCTGCCACGCCCTCCCGGCCGGGACCTCCCGGTCGATCATCCCGGGCTCGCTCCTCCAGGAGAGCCAGGCCTTCAAGGTCCCGCAGCTGCGGAACATGTACGAGAAGCTCGGCTTCAACCGCGTCGCGGGGCCGCAGCGGGCGGGCTTCGGCTACATCCACGACGGCCAGATCGACACGCTGACGAACTTCCTCCAGGCGGCGGTCTTCTCGAGCCTCGCCGCAAACACCCCCACCGCCGCGACGAACCGCGCGAACCTCCAGGCCTTCCTCCTCTGCTTCGACACGGGGACGAGGCCGGTCGTCGGCCACGGCCGGACGGTGACCCAGGCGAACGCGAACTCGACGGCCGTCGCCGACGACTTCACCCTCCTCTCGACGCAGTCGGCGGCGGGCGGCTGCGACCTCGTCGCGAAGGGGATCGCGGGCGGGGCCGCGCGCGGCTGGCAGTACTCGGGCGGCGCGTTCGTGCCGGACCAGGCGGCCCTCCCGGCCCTCTCCTGGACCGACATGAAGAACGCGGCGCTCGCCGGGACCTCGACCTTCACCCTGATCGCCGTGCCCGTCGGCTCGGGGACGCGCGCCGGGATCGACCGGGACCTCGACGGGGTCCTCGACGGGGACGAGGGGCTGCTCCCCTACGGCGCCTCGACGCCCGGGTCCTCCGGTCCCCTCGCGCTCGCGGGGAACTCGGAGCCGAGCCTCGGCAATCCCCTCTTCGCCCTCACGTGCACGGGCGCGCCGCCGGGCGCGTTCGGCCTCCTCGGAATCGGGCTCGGCCAGGCCTCGATCCCGATCCTGGGGATCACCCTCCTCGTCGACTTCGGCGGCGGGCCGTTCCTCCTCCCGATGCCGGCCGACGGCACGGGACTCGGCGCGCTCGAGCTCCCGATCCCCGACGACGCCTCGCTCGTGGGCGGGCAGGTTTTCGGCCAGGCCTTCTTCGGCGACGTCGCCGGGCCCCAGGGTTTCAGCGCCTCGCAGGGCCTGAGGGTCACTATCCAGCCGTAGGGGTCCGGGCGTTCCTCGGAGTCCTTCCGGACCCCCCCTCGCCCGGACCGGGGACAACGATCGCGCGCCTCGCGCGGGCGGGGCGCTCCCAGGCGTGAAGTCCACGCGGGTCCGGCTCCTCTTCTCCCTCCTCGTCGGCCCGGCCTTCCTCGGGTCGGCCGAGGCCGTCCTGGCGCTGGCCGGGTGGCCGGCCCCCTTCCTCGGGATCGGACTCCCGGTCTCGGTTCCCTACGACGTGCTCGCCCGATCCTGGGACCACGCCGAGCTCGATCCGGAGCTCCTCTTCCGGCTGCGCCCGGGGCCGAGACGGCTGGGCGTCCACCCCATCAACTCCCTCGGCCTGGTCGGCCCGGAGGCCTCGCGCGCGCGCACCCCCGGGACGGTCCGGGTGGTGTGCCTCGGCGACTCCACCACCTTCGGGATCGGCGAGGTCCCGGGGCGCTCGTATCCCGACCTCCTGAGGGGGATCTTCGCGAGGGCCTTCGGCGAGGGGAGGGTCGAGGTGCTGAATGCCGGCGTCCCCACCTACACGTCGACCCAGTGCCTCCGGCGGTTCCTCCGCGAGATCCTCCCTCTGCGTCCGGACGTCCTCGTCGCGTACCACGGCGGCCACAACGAGTTCCAGGCCTCGCCAATGACCGTGGCGGAGGTGAGCGCCCGGCTCTCCCGGCCCGGGACGGGGTTCCTCCACTCCTCCCGCGTCGCGCGCGCGCTTCGATGCGTGATCGGCGCGGCCCTCCCCGGGAGGGAGCGGCACGCCGGGGCGGGCACGGTGAACGTCCCGCTCGGCGAGTTCCGGCGCGACCTGGAGAGCCTCGCGGCGGAGTGCGGGTCGAGGGGGATCGGGCTCGTCCTCGCCGTGCCTCCTCATTCGGCCGAGAAGCGCTCGACCGAGCCCGCCTGCGCCGCCTATGCCGCCGCGGTGCGGGAGGCGGCCCTCCGGGGTGCGGGGGCGGATGCCGCGGCGCTCTTCGATGCCTTCGCCCCGTATCCACTCTGGACCGAGCCGGTCCATCCGAACCTCCAGGGCTACCGGCTCCTCGCCCGCGCCATCTACGAGGCGATCCTCGCCTCGCCCGCGATCGAGCCCCTCTTCCGGCGCGGAGGCGCGGACCTGTCGGCTCTCCGCTCGTTCGAGGCGCTCGCGGCGCGCGCCGAGTCGGAGGATCCCGGCGGGGAGGCCTGGCGGAGCCTCGAGGCCGACCTGCGAGGGGTGAAGGAGACCTCGCCCGAGGTCGAGAGGGCTCGCGGGATCGTCGAGTTCCGCCTCGGGGGGGCGGCCCCATCCGAGGGTCGGCTCGCGGACCTCGGGTTCGGGGAGGACGACCTCGCGAAGGGGCTCGTCCGGCTCCTCGCCGGGCAGGACGCCGAGGCGCTCCGGCTCGTCCGGGCGGGGCGCCCGGCCCATCCGGATCGGCCCGGCGTCGCGGCGCTGGAGGAGGCCCTGCGCGTCTCGGTCTCCGGGGGCGGTGGCGGTCCGGAGTCGGGGGCGGGGGCCCCGGAGACGGTCCGGCGCGAGATCGCGCCGACCGACCCGCTCGACCGGGCGCTCGCGGGGGCGAGGTCGGCGGAGGAGATCCGCCGGTCGCAGGCGCCGGTCTCCGCGGCCCTGCTCCTCCTCCTCCACCGCGACCGGATCCTCGGCGCGCCGGCGGGTCTCGACCGGAGGGTCGGGCGGGCGGCGCTCGCCGCGGCGCGGAGGGACGCGGACGGGGCCCGGGCTCTCCTCGAGGCCGCGCTCGCGTCGAATCCGGCCGAGGTCCACGCCCTCGCGCAGCTCGGCGCCCTCGAGTTCGCGCAGGGGAACGACGCCCGGGCCCGGGACCTCTTCGAGCGCGCCGTCGCCGCGGATCCCGCGCAGGGGGCGGCGTGGATCCACCTCGCCGCCCTCGCGGTTCGGCGGGGCGAGACGGGGAACGCCCTGTCCTGCCTGGACGCCTGCCTGGAGGCGAGGCCCTACCTCGCGGGGGCGCGCCTCCTCCGGGCGCAGCTCCGCAAGGACCGGGGCGACCTCGACGGCGCGCGGGAGGATCTCGCGCGCGCTCGCGACCTCGACCCGGGGAACCCCGACGTCCGGCGCCTCTCGGAGGAGGTCGGGCGGGACTAGGAGGTCCGCCTCCGCCGGGCGGCCTAGTGCTTCGAGAGCGCCTCCTGGATCTCGTCGGCCTTCGCCCGGGCGATCTCCGCGCAGGTCGTCCCCTTGTTCTTCGCCGCGAAGGTCCGCAGCTGCTCGATGATCGCCTGCTTCTCCTTCGACTTCTTCGCGTTCGGCTCGGCCGCGAGGATCGCCTTGAGCCCCTTCGCCGCGGCGAACTCGGGAGCGAGCGCGGGGTCCTTGCGGATCTCGGCCAGGCGGTCGGCCGCCTTCGTGCCGAACTCGAGGCCCGCGCACTCCCTCGCCACCGGCTCGAGGTTCTCCTCGCTCGCGAGGACGTCCTTCGCCTCGATCGCCTTCTCCGCCGCGGCGAGCTTCGCCTCCGCCCTCTCGCGGATCCTCGCGCGGGCCTTCTCCGCGAGCGCGCGCTCCTCCGCGGGGGCGTCGGGGCTCGCGAGGGTCTCCTCGGCGAGCTTCCAGGCCCGGGCGAACTCGCGCTTCTCGAACGCGGCCCGGACGGGGGAGGCGCCCGCCGCCCCCGCCTTCGCGCCGCGCAGCCATTTCTCGACGGTCGAGTCGGAGAGCTCCGCGGGGTGTCCGGCCCAGAGGACCTTCCCGTCGGGGCCGATGGCGAAGGCGGCCGGGATCCCGGTCACGCCGTAGGTCTTCCCGGCGCTCCCGCCGTCGTCGATCCCGACGCGGTACGGGATCTTCTTCTTCCCCACGTACCCCTCGATCAGCTTCGGGTCCTCGCTGGAGAGGGCGACGACGCGGAGGCCGTTCTTCTCGAACTTCTGGTGGAACTCCACCAGGTGGGGCACCATCGCCCCGCAGGGCCCTCACCACGTCGCGAAGAACTCGAGGAGGACGACCGCCCCCTTGAAGTCCGCGGTCGACTCCTCGAGGCCCCCGTTCCACCAGGTGGAGACCGCCACGCCGGGCGCGGCCGAGCCGACCTTGACCTCGGAGCGGATTCCCGCCGGAGCCGCGGCGAGAGCGAGGAGGAGGAGATTCATGGGGCACTCCCTTTTCGAGACCGAGACGATTCGACCGCCCGGGATTC
>CBRGOK010000365.1:0-4694 GCA_967798035.1 uncultured bacterium | reverse complement strand
CGGCTCCGGCAAGGAAGGCCGCCGCCGCGCCGATCCGCCTCGAGGAGGGAACGCCTCGCGGACGGAGGAGGAAGAGGACGACGCCCGCCGGGAGGAAGGCGAGGCCGGTGAGCTTCGCGACCGCCGCGACTCCGCAAGCGAGGCCCGCCGCGGCCGCCGAGCCGGCCGTACCCGATCTCGTTCCTCGGATCAGGAGGAGGATCGCGGCCGCCCCCGCCGCCGCGGCGGCGCCGTCGTTGTTGAAGGCGGCGCAGACATGGGCGAACTGCGGGAGGAGGGCGACCGTCCATCCACAGGCGAGCGCGAGGGCGCGGCTCCCGCGGAAGACCTCCGCGCCGATCGCGCACGCGAGGACCACGGTCGCCGCTCCGAAGGCGAGGCCGAAGAGCCGGGCGAGATGGAGGAGCCGGACGTCCCTGCCGAAGGGGAGCGACTCGTCGGCGCCGTGCAAGAAAAAGGAGGGCGCGGTCCCTCCCCTCCGGACGAATCCCGGATTCGGGGGATCGAGCGTGACGATCCGGTCGACCCCGGTCGCGACGAGGATCGGCGAGAGGAGCGCGTAGGCGAGGGGAGGCTGGATCGCCTCGTAGATCCAGAGATCGCGGTCCGAGAGGGTCGGGAGTCGGCCCGTGCGGGCCAGGAACTGCGCGTACTTGAAGTGGGACTCCTCGTCGGCTCCCTCGTGGAGGGGAAGCGCGAGGGAGTGCGCGGTTCCGAGGAGGAGGAAGGCTCCGACCGGGAGCGCCCATCCCGTCGGCAGCGCGCTCGAGGGGGTCTCTTCGCTCGCCTGGGTGGGGAGTCCCGCGAGTCCGAGCTTCCGCCGTGCGATCGGACCGAGAAGGAAGAGGGCGCCGAACGCGCCGAGGAGCCACCATGGGACCGCGGCGGTCGGGTTCCCGGCGCGCCGGAGGAGCGGGAGCGCCGTGAGCGAGAAGGCGAGCCCTGCGGCCCCGGCGATGGAGAGCACGGCGAGGGCGAGCCGGAGGCCGTGCCGACCCGGGGAAGGAGGGGGAGGTTCGCTCAGGCTCGAGCCGATCGCGACTGTGGGGATTGGGGTGAGTGACGGGATTTGAACCCGCGACCTTCTGGGCCACAGCCAGACGCTCTAACCAAGCTGAGCTACACCCACCATGTGGGAAAAAGGGAGAGGTACGCTAGCCCTCCTCCGAGGGGAGTCAAGGAACCGGGCTCCTTGAAGGGCCCGCCCCGCGCGGTTACGTTCCGCGCGACTCGCGGTCCGGGCGCCCCTAGCTCAGCTGGTAGAGCAGGTGATTCTTAATCACCGGGTCGCAGGTTCGAGCCCTGCGGGGCGCACCACCCTGACCGACGGGACGCCCGGGCCTTCGCGCGCCGGCGGCGTTGTGCCTCCGGTCCCCCGCCCGTACGCTTCGGGAGCGCGAGAGTGGCGGAACGGCAGACGCGCGGGACTTAGGATCCCGTGGGGAAACCCGTGCAGGTTCGAGTCCTGCCTCTCGCACCGCCCCCGCTTGACCCCCAGGCGGGGAGCCCTACCATCCCTCCTGTCCCGGACGTACTTCGGGAAGTTGTAGGACCGGCGCGAGCGGTTGAAGAAGAGCCAAGGTTGTCTCCGGACGTAAAACTCCACTCCTCCATTCTTCCCCTTTTCCCTGGGGTTTCCTTGGCTCCCTTTCCTCCGGTGGCGTCGGACGGGTCGGGAATCTCCCCCGAGGAACGCTACTCGCGCCAGATCCGCTTCGCCCCCGTCGGGCCCGCCGGACAGGAGCGGCTCGGCAAGTCGAGCGCCGTGCTCGTCGGATGCGGGGCCCTCGGCGCGAGCCTCGCCGACCTCCTCGTGCGGGCGGGGATCGGAAGACTCCGGATCGTCGACCGCGACTTCGTCGAGGCCTCGAACCTCCAGCGCCAGACCCTCTTCGCGGAATCCGACGCGAGGGACTCGCTTCCCAAGGCCGAGGCGGCGCGCCGCAGGCTCTCGGCCGTCAACTCCGCCGTCCCCGTCGAGGCCGCGGTCGCCGACCTCCATCCAGGCAACGCCGGAGAGCTCCTCGGCGGCGCGGACCTCCTCCTCGACGGGACCGACAACTTCTCGACCCGCTACCTCCTCAACGACTTCGCCGTCGAGGGCGGGATCCCGTGGGTCTACGGCGGGGCGGTGGGCGCCTCCGGCCTCGTGCTGGCGGTGATGCCGGGGCTCGGGGCGTGCCTGCGCTGTCTCTTCCCCGAGCCTCCCCCGGAAGGGGCGAGCCCGACCTGCGACACCGCCGGCATCCTCGCGCCTGCCGCGACCCTCGTCGCCTCTCTCCAGGCGGCGGCGGCGCTCCAGATCCTCACGGGAAACGGCGCGGCCGCTTGCCGCGACCTGCGCCAGGTCGATGTCTGGGAGGGATCGGTCCGGTCGATCCGCGTCGAGCGGCGCGAGGACTGTCCCGCCTGCGGGGAGCGCCGCTTCGAGTATTTGCGCGGCGAGCGCGGATCCGCGGTCGCGACGCTCTGCGGGCGGGACGCGATCCAGCTCAGCCCCGCGGCGCAACGCGAGCTCGATCTCGAGGCGCTCGAGAGGCGCCTGCGTCCGGCCGCCGCGATCGTCAGCCGGAACGAGTTCCTCCTGCGGTTCCGCGCGGAGGGGTGCGAGGTCGCGCTCTTCCGCGACGGGCGGGCGCTCGTCCGCGGCGTGACCGAGCCCGCGCGCGCCCGGGCGCTCTACAGCCGCTACGTCGGTGACTGACCCCTCGACGGAGGAGGATCGCGCCGCGACGCCGGGCGTCTCTCCCGGCTCGCTCCTCCTCGTCCTCGCCCTCCCGGCGTCGGGGATCGCCCTCCTCGTCCTCGTCCTCGGTCCGGGCATCCTCTTCGCGCTCGGCGCCCTCGCCTTCCTCGTCGCGATCCCGGTCCTCTCCTCCCGGATCTTCGGGTCCCGCCGCGGAGGAGCGGGATGAGCGCCCCGGCGCGGTTCGCCGCCCTCGTCCTCGCGGCGGGGGAATCGCAGCGGATGGGCCGGCCGAAGGCCCTCCTCGACTTCGACGGCCGAACGGCCCTCTCCCTGGCGATCGAGGCCTGCGCGAGCGGGGGCGCGCAGGAGGTCATCGTCGTCCTCGGCGCCGGGGCGAAGGAGGTCGGGGCTTCGGTTCCCTCGAAGGGAAAGGCCGCCTCCCCTCCCGTGCGGACCGTCCTCAACGAGCGCCACGCCGCGGGCCAGACCTCCTCGGTGAAGGTCGGACTCGACGCCGTCGCGGACGCGGACCTCGCCCTCCTCGTCCTTCCCGTCGACCATCCCCTCGTCGAGGCCGAGGACGTCGCGGCGCTCGCGGAGGCGTGCGGGCGCGACCGCGAGGGAGGCCGGCGGATCTTCGTCGCGACCCACCGGGGCCGACGCGGCCATCCCGTCCTCTTCGGCCGGAGTCTCCGACGCGCGATCCTCGCCCTCGCGGACGAAGAGCCCCTCCACAGGGTCGTGCGCGCGGTCCATGGCCGCGCGGTGGAGGTCCCCGTCCGCAATCCCTTCGTCCTCCTCGACGCCGACACCCCCGAGGACCACGCCTCCCTCCTCGCTGCCTTTCGCGCCCGCCGCCCCGCCGAGTAGAGAATCTGCCCCAGTTCCGTGTTGATGGCACTGGTGCGACCGTTCTGGAGCAAAGGGTTGTGCGTTTTTTCCGAGAAGCAGGCCTCAGATCCCGCAACCGCAAGACGCAGAATGACCTATAGACGGAATCAACACGGTTCTGGAGCAGTTTCCTCAGTAGACGGGGGCGGCCCGCCCCTCACCGGGGCCCGCGGAGCGGTTCGTCATAGGGGCGCCGCGCGAGGATCATCCAGAGGTCCTCGTAGAAGGGCGCGTCGCGAGCCGGGGTCTTCCCGGCTCCGATCCAGGCGCGCGGGACCGCGGCGGAGCGCTCGCGCCGGCGTGCGAAGTAGTCGCTCGCCCCGCCGAGGGCGACCTCGGCGAACCTCTGGATCCCCTCCGCCACGGCCCTCTCGAACAGGAGCCCCCGGTCGAACGCGTGGGCCCGGACGAGCGCCCGCAGCGCCCTGTCCTCGAGCTCGCCCGCGATCGCCTTGCGCGCGAGGTCGGCCACCTCCGCGCCGGCTCCCCCGGCGCTCGCCCAGCGGGCGAGGGGCTCCTGCGCCTCGCGGAAGCGCAGGGCGGCGAGGAGGAGGGCGGCCGGCACGGCGGCGGGGTCGGCGGGCTGGGCGATCGCCTCGAGCGCAGCCGGCGCGAGGGTCCGCTCGAAGGAGGGCGGGACGGAGCCCCCCGAAAGGACGAAGATCGCCGCGCCGGCGAAGAGGCGGGCCCGGTCCTCGGGGTCCGCCCGCAGCGCTAGAAGGAGAGGGGTCTCGCGCCGGGCCGCGGCCGCGCCGTAGATCGCCGCCCGGGTCGCGGATCCCATCTGTTCGCGGACCCCCTCGGTCAGTCGCATCCTCGAGCGGCTCTCCTCCCCTCGCCCGAGCGCGGCGTAGAGGACGGCCCCGAGGGCGGGATCCGAGAGCGCCTTCTTCCACGCCGCGGCCGCGCTCTCCTCGACCGGCTCGTCGGCGAAGTGGAGCGCCGCGGCGTGCGCGAGCACGGGGTCGGAGGAGACGAGGTCGCCGATCGCGGGGACCTGCCGCCGGTCGAGCGCCCCGAGGGCGAGGAGAAGCCCCGCCCGCTCGGGGGCCTCCCGCGCGCGCGGGAGCCTCTCCTCCAGGCGCGCGATCGCCGCCTCCTCCCCGGCGCGACC
>CBRGOK010000364.1:0-4703 GCA_967798035.1 uncultured bacterium | reverse complement strand
CCGCCTCGGATAGGAGAAGGTAGGACCCCCATTTCCCCCCCCACTCGCCGGATGGGAGACCTCTTCGAGAAGTGCGGCCGGTTCACGACCGTCAAGGACCTCCTCGCCGCCGGCGTCTACCCCTACTTCCGCGCGATCGGGGAGAGCGAGGCCACGCAGGTCGTGATCGAGGGCCGGCGCCTGATCATGGCCGGGTCCAACAACTACCTCGGCCTCACCCACCACCCCCACGTCCTCGAGGCGGCCCGCAAGGCGATCCAGAGGTTCGGGTCGGGCTGCACGGGCTCCCGGTTCCTGAACGGGACCCTCTCCATCCACGAGGAGCTCGAGGCGCGCCTCGCGAAGTTCATGCGCCGGGAGGCGGCGCTCGTCTTCTCGACCGGGTTCCAGACGAACCTCGGGATCATCTCCGCCCTCGTCGGCCGCAACGACGTCGTCTACTGCGACGGGGAGAACCACGCCTCGATCATCGACGGGTGCCGGCTCTCCTTCGGGGAGGTGAAGAAGTTCAAGCACAACGACATGGAGCACCTCGAGCGCCTCCTCGCCGAGGGGGAGAACGGGGAGGGGGGGCGGCTGATCGTCGTCGACGGGGTCTTCTCCATGCTCGGCGACCTCGCCGACCTCCCCCGGATCTGCTCCCTCGCCCGCCGGTACGGCGCCCGGGTCCTCGTCGACGAGGCGCACTCGATCGGCGTCCTCGGGGAGAACGGGCGCGGCTCCGCCGAGCACTTCGGCGTCGAGGCGCGCGTCGACCTCGTGATGGGGACCTTCTCGAAGACCTTCGCCTCGATCGGCGGCTTCGTCGCGGGCCCGGAGGAGGTCATCGACTACATCAAGCACCACGCCCGCTCCATGATCTTCAGCGCCTCGATCCCCCCCGCCTCGACGGCGGCCGTGATCGCGGCGCTCGACATCCTCGAGCGGGAGCCGGCCCGGCGCGTCCGCGTCATGCAGAACGCGGAGTTCATGCGGGAGGGGCTGCGGGAGCTCGGGTTCGAGACCGGTCCCGGGGTGAGCGCGATCGTCCCGATCCTCGTCGGGGAGCGGATGGCGACCTTCCGGCTCTGGCGGGAACTCTTCGACGAGGGGGTCTTCACGAACCCGGTGACGAGCCCCGCCGTCCCCCCCGGGAAGGACCTGATCCGGACCTCCTACATGGCCTCCCACACGCCCGACCAGCTCGAGGCGGTCCTCGAGGCGTTCGAGCGCGCCGGGCGCCGGCTCGGGATCCTCTCCCCCCGCGCGGTGCTGCGGCCGGCCCGCCCGAGGGCGAAGCGGCCGAGCGGCCGCCTCGAGGCGACGCTCGGGAGGGCGAAGATCAGCTGGTCGCGCTGGCTCGAGACCTGGAAGAACGGGGCGAGCCGGTTCCGCGACTTCACCGTCTTCCCGCGCGGTCCCTCGCGGGGACGGCGCGGGCGCGACGGCCGCTAGGGCCGGCGCCGCGCCGCGTCCTCCTCCAGGCCCTGGATCACGCGGCGGAGGACCGCGTTGAACTCCCGCGGGCGCTCGAGGTGCGGAAAGTGCCCGACCCGCTCGAGGAGGCTCGCGTCGTAGTCGGCGTACTTCCGGTTCGTCGCGACGGCCGTCGCCATCCGGCGCGGCGGCTTCGCCACCGCGTTGATGCACCGCACGGGGACCTTCGCCCCGGCGAGGGCCGCCCTCCCGTCGTAGGTCGTGATGGCGCGCAGGAGCCCGAGCGCCGCCGTCCGGTCGGTTCGCTCCGCCCGCGCGCAGACCCATTCCGGAAGCGAGGGGTCGGCCCCCTCCTCGAACATCGTGGCGACGAACGCGCGCAGCGATCCGCGGAAGTCGGCCTCGAGGGCCTGCGTGGTCTCCTCGACCCACCCGGCGGGGGTCTGGAACTCCGCGTCGTGGAGGGTGTCGACGCCGACCACGGCGATCACTCTCCCCGGCATCTGGGCCGCCGCGAGGAGGGAGACGGGCCCCCCGAGCGAGTGGCCGACGAGGATCACGCCCGGCAGATCGAGGCGATCGACGACCGCCACCACGTCCCCGGCGAGCGCGGCGAGGTCCCAGGCCTTGCGGTTCGCCCCCGAGGCCCCGTGCCCGCCGAGGTCGAGGGTGACGACGGTGTGGTCCGAGGAGAACGCGTCGACCTGGTTCCTCCAGTGGGACCGGTCGCCGCACCACCCGTGGATGAAGACGAGGGCGGTCCCTCCCCGACCCCGGACGTCGTAGGCGATCGGGACGCCGTCGCCGGAGCGGGCGAAGTCCTCGACGCGGGAGCCCGCCGACCGGCACGCGCCGGCCGCGAGGGGGAGGAGGAGAAGAAGGAAGGAACGCATGTCGGTCCGTGGCCGGGGAAGGGGGGCGCGAATCATCCTCGGCCCGGGCTCCCGGCGCGAGAAAGAGCCTCCCCCGGCCGCGGGGGCACGCAGCCGGGGGAGGCAGCCGACATCCGTCCGGGAATCCGGGGGGAGAGGTCCCCCCCTCTCCCGTCCCGGATCAGAAGACCATGTCGTTCTTCGCGAGGTTCTGCTGCGCGATCGCCTGGTTGATCAGGGCGTTGCGCGAGTTGTTGTTGCTCGTGTTGCTCGCGGTCTGGAGGAGGGCCGCCGCCGACACGAGGTTCCCGACGGCCTTCGGGTGGAGCTTCCCGCACCGGAGCACCTCGATCGCGTCGAGGATCTCCTCGCGCGCCTGGAGGATGTGGGGCCTCGCCTTGTTGAGGTTGCTCTGCACGAGCGCCGTCTGCTCCGAGGTCACCGCCGCCCGGATGTTCTCGAGGGCGTTGAGGACCCGCAGCATCGCGGCCACGGCGACGACCTCGGTCGGCTCGAGGTTGATGCCGCCGATCCCGGGGGAGATCGCGGTGTTGGCAAAGGCGTCGCTGTTGTAGAAGTTCACCGCCTCCTCGATCGTCTCGATCGCGTTGTTGTGGAAGAAGGGGCCGGAGTCGGCGGCCTCGATCAGCGGAGGCGTCGCAAAGGTGTTGTCCCCGGACCCGTCCGTCGGGTCCGCGTCTTGGCCGAACCCACCGTCCGGGGGATTGTGCAGCGGGTCGATCAGGTCGGCGGGCTGGTTCGGTAGGTCCTCGACCCCCGTGTCGAAGTTGGCGTTGCGGCCCGCGCCCCCGCCGAACAGCTCGACGACGAGGTCCTGCGCGCCGGCGTTGTTGTGGCAGAACCGGCACTTCCCGGCCGCGACCGTGGGGTCGGGGTCGGCCGGGAGGATCGGCCCGAGCGCCCCGCCGCTGTTGTTGAAGATGCGCCTCCCCCGCTCGACGACGGCGTTCTTGAAGGACATCGTCGAGAGGTTGATCTCGGCCTGCCGTCCGAGGGAGAGCTGGAAGATCTCCATCGCGTCGAGTTCCGCGTCGTTCGGGAAGCGGAAGTCGGCGGGCGTCGCGATGGTGGTGAGGGGGTTCGCCGGATTGCGGGCGAGGGTCTTCGTGAAGTGCTGCCTCACCGCCCCCGTCGCGAAGTCGCGGAGCGTCCCCGCGTTCGGGGCGCCGTCCCCGCCCCAGCCTGTGTTCTGGTTCGGGGGCGGGTCGTCCGGGCCGCCCTGGGCTCCCGTCACGCCCGTGATCGAGGTGCCGAGGGCGAGGGTGTGGGGCACCCCTCGCATGACGAAGTTGGTCTCGGGGGGATCGAACCCGTCGACGTTCTCGAGGATGAGGCCGACATTGCGCATGAGCACCGGGTTCTCGAAGTTCTGCGCGAGGTCGGGGTTGTTCTCGGCCACGAAGAGGGGGTCGCTCTGCGGCAGCGTCGAGATGAACGTCGGATCGATCGTGAGGTTGTTGTTCGCCGGGTGGCAGGTGCCGCAGGTCCGGCCGTTGCCGTTGAAGGTCTCGTTGAAGAAGAGGTTCGACCCGGTCTCGACGGGCGAGGGGGGAGACTGGGTCGTCTGGAGGGGCGCGAGGAGGGCGAGCAACGGATCCCGGACCCCGAACGCCTGCGCGGGGGGCTCGAGCATCGCGAGGGACATCGCGCCCACGGGCTCGCGACCCGCCCGGGTGGCCTCCCGGTAGAACCTCTGGAAGAAGGTCGGGGCGCCGAAGAGGACTCCGCCGCTCACCGGCCCCTGCCCGTCCCGCGCGACGACGGCGACGTCGACGTTGAACTTCGCGAAGGCGTCGTCCCCGAGGTCGGCCTCGAGGCGGGCGACGTCCCCGTCGCGGACGAGCGTGCCGACGCGGATGAAAGCGTCCCCGACCTCGGGGGCGCAGCTGTCCCCCGGACGGTCGAGGTTGTCGACGAGCCAGACCTCGGAGACCCCCTCGGGGAGGTTCCGGACCTCGACGGAGACCGCGCCGTCGAGGAGGTCGAGCCGCACCCGCCCGCTCGCCTTCGCGTGCTCCTTCGAGAGGCCCTTCGACCAGCCGAGTCCGAGGACGACGTTGCGGTCGCCGCCCGCGCGCTCGTGGGCGGCCACCCACTTGGTGAATTGCGCCCGGACGTTCTCCTCGCCTCCGAGGGCGGGGGTCGTCCGGACCTCGCCGGACGGCGGCGATTCCGACGCCCCCGTGAGGAAGGCGAGGTAGCTCGTCCCCGCGAGGGCGAGCGCCGCTGCAGACAATGTCGATGCGTTCTTGCGCAGCATGCTTCGATGCCTCCTTCTCTTGTCGACCTCCACGGCGACCTCGCGCCGTGGATCTGGGACATCCGGGTCGACCCGGACCGCGCCCCGGCCCCCGTCCCCCGCGGCCGCCGTCGCCCTCGCGACGGCGGCGTCGT
>CBRGOK010000363.1:0-4708 GCA_967798035.1 uncultured bacterium | reverse complement strand
CCCCGCTGGCGCGGGCCGAAGACGTTGAAGTAGCGGAGCACGACCGCCGGCGTCCCGTAGACCCGGGCGAAGGCGCGGCAGTAGACCTCCCCCACCGCCTTGCTCGCGCCGTACGGGGAGACCGGCTCGAGGCGGGCCTCCTCCTCCTTCGGGAGGCGCGGGTCCTCGCCGTAGACGGAGGAGGATCCGGCGAAGAGGAGGCGGCGCACCCCCGCCTCCTTCGCGGCGAGGAGCACATGGAGGGTCCCCCCGCCGTTCACCGCCTCGGTCGTGAGGGGGTCCTCGACGGAGCGCGGGACCGAGGCGAGCGCCCCCTCGTGGAAGACGACCTCGACGCCCTTGCAGGCCCGCCGGACGGTCGCGAGATCTCGTAGGTCCCCCTCGACCACCTCGACCCCGCCGTCGCCCGGGAGGTTCTCGCGCCGGCCGGTCGAGAAGTTGTCGAGGACGCGGACGGAGTCCCCGCGCGCCAGGAGCGCCTCGACGATGTGGCTCCCGATGAAGCCCGCCCCTCCCGTGACGAGCGCGCGCCTCATCCTTTTCCTTCCAGGGGTGTCCCCCGCTCCCGGTCGGCCCGGAACCAGGCGACGAAGCGCGCGAGGCCCTCCTCCAGCGGCACCCGCGGGGCGTAGCCGAGGCGCTCCCCCGCCTTCGTGACGTCGGCGCAGGTGACGGGGACGTCGCCGGGCTCCTCCGGGCGCTGCTCGATCCGCGGGCGCTTCCCGAGCGCCTGCGCGATCTTCTCGATCAGGTCGGCGAGCGTGACCATGCGCGAGCCCCCGAGGTTGTAGATCTCGTATCCCGCGCATCGGTCGATGGCCGCGAGCGTACCGGAGACGACGTCGTCGACGTAGGTGTAGTCGCGCCGGGTCGATCCGTCCCCGAACATCGGGACGGGGCCCCCCTCCTCGATCAGGCGCGCGAACTTGTGGATCGCCATCTCCGGCCGCTGGCGCGGGCCGAAGACGGTGAAGAAGCGCAGGCAGGCCGTCGGGATGCCGAAGAGCCGGTGGCTCGCGTAGGCGAGGAGCTCCCCGGCCCGCTTCGTCGCGGCGTACGGGGAGGCGGGGGTGGCGCAGGCGTCGTCCTCCCGGAACGGGACGCGGTCGCGCGCCCCGTAGACGGAGGAGGAGGAGCCGAAGACGAAGGGGATCGGTCTCTCCCGCAGCCGCTCGAGGAGGTGGACCGTCCCGAGGCCGTTCACCCTCTCGTAGGCCGCGGGGTTCCTGATCGAGGGGCGCACGCCCGCGAGCGCCGCGAGATGGACGACGCCGTCGAAGGGCTCCTCGGCGAAGAGCGTCGCGAGCGCCTTCTCGTCCCCGAGGTCCCCGCGCACGAGCCGGTAGCGCGGGTTGCCCTTCGCCCGCTCGATGTTCCTCTCCTTGATCGCCGGGGCGTAGAAGGGATCGAAGTTGTCGAAGACGACGACGCGGTCCCCGCGGGCGAGGAGCGCCTCGCAGAGGTGGGAGCCGATGAATCCGGCTCCTCCCGTGACGAGGAGGGTCCGCATCTAGAGCCTGCGCACGCGCCCGAGGCCGTCGAGGCCGGCGCAGGCGTTGCGCGCGTCGACGACGACGGGGACGGAGGAGACGAGGAGGGGGTAGTCGACGCCGGGGTGGTCGGTCGTCACGACCGCGGCGTCGAAGCGCTTCAGCGCCCCCTTCTCGAGGGCCGGCAGGCGCGGGAGCCCGACCGCCTCGAAGGCGGCGGCGGGGACGAAGGGATCGTGCGCCTCGAGGGTCGCGCCCCTCTCCCGCAGCCCCTTCGCGACGTCGAGGGCAGGGGACTCCCGCGTGTCCCCCACCCCCGCCTTGTAGGCGAGGCCGAGGAGGAGGAGGCGGGCCCCGTTCACGGACTTCCGCATCTCGTTCAGGGCCTCGGCGACCCGCTCGACGACGACCCCCGGCATCGCGCGGTTCACCTCGTCGGCGAGCTCGATGAAGCGCACGCGGTAGTCGAGGGCGCGCATACGCCAGGAGAGGTAGTGCGGGTCGGTCGGCAGGCAGTGCCCGCCGATGCCGGGGCCCGGGCGGAACGGGAGGAACCCGAAGGGCTTCGTCCCCGCCGCCTCGACGACCTCCCAGACGTCGAGGCCGAGGCGGCGGCACACGAGCGCGATCTCGTTCACGAGGGCGATGTTGACCGCGCGGAATGTGTTCTCGAGGAGCTTCACCGTCTCGGCGGCCTCCAGGCTCGAGACCGGGACGACCCGGTCGACGATCGCGCCGTAGAGGGTGGCGGCGAGGGAGGCGCACTCCTTCGAGAGGCCGGCGACGACTTTCGGGGTGTTGCGGACGCCGAAGGCGCGGTTGCCCGGGTCGATCCGCTCGGGGGAGAAGGCGAGGAAGACGTCGACCCCCGGCTTGAGGCCGCGCGCCTCGAGCCTCGGCTGGAGGACCTCCCGCGTCGTGCCGGGGTAGGTCGTGCTCTCGAGGACGACGAGTTGCCCGGGCCGCGCGCGCGCCGCCACCGCGTCGGCGGCCGCGATGACGAAGGAGAGGTCGGGCTCGCGGGTCTTCCGGAGCGGGGTCGGGACGCAGATCGAGACCGCGTCGGCCTCCCGCAGGGCGTCGGGGTCGCCGCCGACCTCGAGCCGCTTCTCCGCGAGGAGCCCCTTCAGGCGGTCCGCGCCGACGTCCGGCGTCGGGGAGCGGCCCCGGCGCAGATCCTCGACCCGCCGGGGGTCGGCGTCGATCCCGAGGACGGGGAATCCCGCCTCGGCGAAGGCGGCGGCGAGGGGGAGACCCACGTAGCCGAGGCCGACGACCCCGACTCGCGCTTTGCGCGACGCAAGTCGTTCGCGCAGCGAGCCTGCGAGGTCTCCGCTCATCGAAACTGCCCCGGCTTGGTGTTGATGCCACACGGAAAACCCTTCCGGAGCAACCGGTTATGCGCGATTTTCAGAGAACAGGCCCCATCTCCAGACAATCCTAGTGCCCTCAAGGGCTTACGGCTGGAATCAACACGGAACTGGGGCAGATTCATTCGACCGTCACCGACTTCGCGAGATTCCGCGGCATGTCGATGTCGCACCCCCGCAGCCGCGCGATCTCGTAGGCGAGGAGCTGGAGGGGGATCACGTTGACGAGAGGGGCGAGGTCCTCCGGGACGGAGGGGACCTCGAGGACCTCGTCGGCGACCGAGGCGGCCGCCCCGTCCCCCCTGGAGGAGAGCGCGATCAGCTTCCCCCCCCGCGCGCGGACCTCCTGCATGTTCGTGAAGGTCTTCTCGAGGAGGGGGGAGGCGGTCGCGAGGGCGACGACGGGGAGCGCCTTCTCGACGAGGGCGATCGGCCCGTGCTTCATCTCGCCGGCCGGGTACCCCTCCGCGTGGAGGTAGGAGATCTCCTTCAGCTTGAGGGCCCCCTCGAGCGCGATCGGGTACTGCAGGCCCCGGCCGAGGAAGATGAACCCCTTCGCGTCCTTCTCCCGCTCCGCGATCCGGGCGATCGCCGCCCGCGTGTCCCCCTCGAGGACGGCCACGAGGTGGGCGCGCAGCGCCCGCAGGTCGTGGATCCGCGAGCGCCCCTCCTCCGCCGTGAGCGCCCCGCGCGCCCGGCCCGCCCGGATCGCGAGGAGGTAGAGGGCGACGAGCTGTGCGAGGAAGGTCTTCGTCGCGGCGACCCCCACCTCGGGTCCCGCGTGGGTCCCGACGACGCCGTGCGCCTCCCTCCAGAGCGTCGAGCCGACGGCGTTGACGATCGCCGCGACCGGCAGGCCGCGGCGGGCGGCCTCGCGCGCCGCCCCGAGGGTGTCGGCCGTCTCCCCCGACTGGGAGATCGCGAGGAAGAAGGCCCCGTCGGCGGGGAGGGGGGCGCGGTAGCGGTACTCGGAGGCGAAGTCGGCCTGCGCAGGCAGGCGCGCCAGCCGCTCGAAGTAGAAGCGGCCGACGAACCCCGCGTGGAGCGCCGAGCCGCAGGCGACGAGGTCGATCCGGGAGACCTTCCTCCAGCGCTCGTCGTCGTCGAAGAGGGGATCCTCGAAGCGCACGTCCCCGCGCGCCTCGTCGAGCCGGTCGAAGGCGGCGGCCGCGAGGACGTCGGGCTGCTCGTGGATCTCCTTCAGCATGAAGTGGGGGTAGCCCCCCCGCTCGACCGCCGCCGCGTCCCAGTCGATGCGGGAGGGGGCGCGCTCGACCCTCTCCCCCTCGAGGCGCCGCAGCGCGTAGCCCCCCGCCGTGATCTCGGCGACCTCCCCGTTGTGGAGGAAGACAACCTCGCGGGTGCGGTCGAGGAAGGCGGGGACGTCGGAGGCGCAGTAGGTCGCGTCGGGCGCGATGCCGAGGCACAGCGGGACGTCCGCCCGCGCCGCGACGAGGGTCTGGGGGTGGCGCCGGGAGAGGACGACGAGCGCGTAGGCGCCCCGGACGCCGGCGAGGGAGACGTGCACGGCGCGGGCGAGGGCCCCGGCGTCCGCCGGACCGCCGACCCCCGCCTGGAGGTTCTCCTCGACGAGGTGGGCGAGGACCTCCGTGTCGGTCTCCGAGGCGAAGCGGTGCCCGCGCGCGGCGAGGTCGCGGCGCAGGTCGAGGTAGTTCTCGATGATCCCGTTGTGGACGACGACGAGCTCCCCCCCGCAGTCGCGGTGGGGATGGGCGTTGCGCTCGACCGGGGCGCCGTGGGTCGCCCAGCGAGTGTGGCCGACCCCGATGCTCGCGCTCCCGCCGAAGGAGCTCTCGCGCAGGCGCGCGGCGAGCGCGTCGAGCCTCC
>CBRGOK010000362.1:0-4713 GCA_967798035.1 uncultured bacterium | reverse complement strand
CCTGGCGCGAGGCCCTCGCCGAAGGGATGGCGCGCGAGGGGGTTCCTCCCGCCATCGAGGCCGCGGTCCGGGACGCGCTCCGAGCCAGGCGTCGTCCCCGGACGGTTCTCCCCGGTCGCGCGCGGCCCCGCCTGCGCGCCCTCCTCGTCGCGGGAGCGCTCGCCGCATTTTCGGTCCCCCTTGCGTTCCATCTCCTCGGCCGGGTCCGGGCAGGCCCCCCCGACCTCCTTGGACGAGTCGTTCCGGTCCCTTGGGAGATGGAGCGCAGGGGATTTGGAGAGGGGGCCGTCCGCCCGGGGAACCGCTTCCGCCTCCGCGTCGAGGTGCGGGAGGCGGGCCGCCTCTACGCCCTCCTCCGGTGGGGGACCGACGGGACGTCGAGGACGGCCTGGCTCTCCCCTCCGGAGGGGACCGAGGAGGTCCTCGACCCCGAGAGGGTCTCGCCGGGGACGCACCACATCCCCGGGTTCGTCCCGGAGGAGGCCGTCGAGGCGAGCGTGCTGATCCTCACGTCGAGGGAGCCGATCCGGCGCCCCGAGATGAAGGATCTCGAGCGTGTCGCGGGGAGCGCCGAGCCGTGGCGCGGCCTCGTTGAGCTCGCCGGCCGTCTCGGCGGCGAGCCCGCGCTCGTGGAACTCTTCCCCCCCGACCCGCGCGCGGAGCTCGAGCGGGTCCTCGAGGGGGGCGACACCCTGGCGCTGCGCTCCTTCGTCGACTTCGGCCCCGAAGGGGCGGCGGCCGTCACCGCCTCGCTCCTCGAGGAGGGGCTGGCGGAGGGTGGGGGGAATTCCGAGGCCTTCGCGAAGGCCGAGCGCGTGGCGCGCGCGTGGAAGGAGGTGCGCGACTCGGGGATCCTCCTCAATCGGGTCGAGTGGTACCGCGCCCTCGCCCGCTCGCCCGAAGCCCTCCGCACGCGGCGGGACCTCGATCGCTCGATCCGGCGCGACCTCGCCGTCCACGACCAGAACATCGGCATCGCGAGGGGGACGCGGTCGACGGCGGAGGCGGTGACGTTCTTCGCCTCCCGCGCGAGGGAATACCGCGAGCGGGGGGACGTCTGGGGCGAGATCGAGAGCGGTCTGCGCCGGGCGTGGAACGAGCCCTCGGGCGGCCGGCGCTCGGCCGCGTTCCGGGAGGCGGCCGAGCTCTCCCGCGCCTTCGCCTATCCGCGCGGGGAGGGGCTCGCGCTCTTCGGCCTCGGCTTCGACGCCTCGAGCCGGAACCCCACCTCGCTTCCGGAGATCCGGGCCCTCTACACCGCCTCCGCGCGGATCCTCCGCACGATCCGGCTGGAGGAGGCCCTCGGCGTCGCGGCGAACAACCTGGGCCACCAGTGCAACAAGGAGGGGTGCGTGGGGGAGGCGTTCGGCCACCTCGAGGAGGCGGTGCGGACGCTGCGCAAGATCGGGTCGAGGCGCGACGAGGCGATCGCGCGGCAGAACCTGGGCCGGGCCTTCGAGATCGTGGGCCAACCGAAACAGGCGGTGGAGCAGTTCGAGGACTCGGAGCTGACCCTGCGGGGGCTGAGAGAGAACGCCTCGGACCCCGAGCGGATCGTCCAGACCTACGAGGCCCGGGCCGCCGCGCGCGCGGCGCGGGCCCTCGTCCAGGTCCGCAGCCTCGACCGCGCCTCCGGGGCGGCGCTGCGAGCGATCTCCCTCGCGATGGCGCTCCCCGAACCCGAGGCGGAGGCGCTCTCATGGGCGCGGCTCGCCCTCGCGGAGATCGAGATGCGGAGGGGCTCCTTCGTCGAGGCCGACCGGCTCGCCGAGGAGGCGTCGAAGTCCGCGCCCAGCTATGCGTGGCGGACCGGGGAAGCGCTCCTCGGCCGCGGCTACGCGCTCCAGCGGCTGGGGCGGTACACCGACGCGGCGGAGACGTTCGCCCTTGCGAGGGAGCGGCTCGAGGGGCTGGTCGGGGACGGCTCGCTCTCGGCGGACGTCCTCCTCGCGATCGCCGGCCTCCAGGAGGAGCAGGGGAGGATCGAGGAGGCCTGCACGACGCTGCAGCAATGGCTGCGCTACGCGCGGGCGATGCTCGATTCCCAGGGGCTCTCCGCGGAGCGGCGCGCACGCCTCCGCGAGCGGCTGCGCCCGGGCTTCGTCGCGGGCGTGCGCCTCGCCCTCGAGCGGGAGCGACAGGGCGATCCCGACGCGGCGAGCCTCGCCTTCCGTTTCTTCGAGACGGCCCGGCCCCATTCGCTCGCGCGCCTCGCCGGGCGCGCCGTTTCGGAGGAGTCTCCGCCCGGGGCCGTCCTCGCGGACCTCGAGCGCGCCCTCGGCGGCGGCGCGAGGTTCCTCGAGTACCTCCACGGCGAGAAGACCTCCTACGTCCTCGTCGCGAGCGCCCGTGGGCAGACCGTCCACGACCTCGGGGTTCCGGAGGCCGTCCTTGAGGAGAGGGCGTCGGACCTCCGGCGTGCGATCACGGAGGGGTTCCCGATGGAGGAGGTGGAGCGCGCGGGGCGAGCGGCGTGGGATGTCTTCCTCTCCCCCGTCGCGGAGGAGGTCGAGTCGAGCAACCTCCTCGTCGTCTCCCACGACCCGGGGGCGCGCCCGTTCCCCTTCGAGGCGCTCGTCCCGCCGAGGGAGGGGGAGGTCATGGGCGGCCCGCCCTTCCTCCTCCGCGCCGCCGCGGTCGCCTACGTCCCGTCGGCCGCGGTCCTGGTCGAGATCTACGACCGGGCGCATGCGCATGACCGCCCCGAGCCGAGCCGGCCCTTCCTCGCGCTCGGGGATCCGGCCTCCTGCCTGGACCTCCCCGACGCGCGCGCCGAGGTCGAGGGGATCGCGCGCCTCTTCCCGGGGGCGGAGGTCCGCATCGGCGCGGCGGCCGACGAGGGCTTCGCGAAGAGCGGGAGGCTCTCCGAGTTCCGCGTCGTCCACTTCGCCGCTCACGCCTACCTCCGCGAGGAGCCGGCCCTGGCGCTCGCCCGCTCGCTGGGGGAGGACGGGACGCTCACCGCTTCCGAGGCCGCGTCGCTTCCGGCCCTCGGCGCGGAACTCCTCGCGCTCTCGACCTGCGGTCCCGACGGCGGAATCTCGGAGGGGACGCCCTGGGAGGCCGACCTCCCCGCGGCGTTCCTCTCGAACGGCGCCGCCTCGGTCCTCTCCCCCCTCTGGTCAGTGACCGACGCCGCGACCGCGAAGCTGATGGTGCGCTTCTACGAGGGGATCGCCCGCGGGATCCCGCGAGTGGAGGCGCTTCGCGAGGCGAGGCTCGCCCTCCTCGACGGCGAGGTTTCTCGCCCCTCCGAGCGCGCCCCCGGCCCCTCGAAGCCCTCGGACGACTGGTCGCACCCGCGGCACTGGGCGGCGTTCGTCCTTGAGGGGTCGCCCAGATAGGGCGCGACGCGCAGGCGGTAGAGCACCTCCTCCCTGCTCAGCCTCTCCGAACCGTGGGGCCGTGGGTTCGCCGCCAGGGGGGAGGATCCTCGCGTCGACCCGCCGCAGGACATCCCGCGGCAAGGCGCGTAGGTCCCGTTGGGCCGCGGGCTCCGTCGTAACCTCGTCGGTCGCCTAGAGCCCGAGTTCCTTGCGAAGCTCCGAGTAGGGGCGGCGGACTCCGCGCTCCGCGAGTGCGCGCCGCGCCGCCTGCGCGTCGAGCCGATCCTCGACCTCGCGGAGTCGGACGAGGTCCTCGGCGGGGACGATGGCTGCCACGGTCTTGCCGTGGCGTTCGAGCGCGAACCGCTCCTTCGCGAAGGCCGCTCGGTTGATGGTCTCCGAGAACCGGGCCCGTGCCTCGCTGACCGTCAGCCGGTGCGCGTCGTGCGCGGGCGAGGGGCTTCCCCCGTTCCGGACGGCCGACTTCCTCGGGGAATGCTTGCGCGACGCTCTCCGCGTTCGGTGCATAAAGTGCTCGTTCTGTCAGATCCTGCTGTCTTGTACGAAGAGGCTCGGCCGTCCCCTCGAGGGGGTCAAGCTCACGGTCCGGGCACTGTCGGGAACCGATCCGTATTCCGGCGGGAATGTACCCTGCGAGCGATGCCCGACCCCTCCCCGCCCCAGAATCCCGCGTCCCTCCTCGCCCACGGGCCGTTCCTGCGAGGCCTGGCGAGGGCGCTGCTCTTCGACGCGGCGCTCGCGGAGGACGCGGTCCAGGAGACCTGGGTCGCGGCGCTGCGCCGGGGGCCGCGGTGGGGGAGCGACCCGCGCCCGTGGCTCGCCACGGTGACGAGGAACCTCGCGCTGCGGCTCCGGCGCGGCGAAGGGCGAAGGGCCCAGCGTGAGCGAGCGGCGGCCCGGGCAGAAGGCCTGCCGTCGACCGCCGAGATCGTCGAGCGCGGGGCTGCGCGGCGGGAGGTCGTCGAGGCGGTCCTCGCCCTGGAGGAGCCCTGCCGGTCGGCGGTCCTGCTCCGGTACCTGGAGGAGCTGCCTCTCCGCCAGGTCGCGCGAAGGCTCGGGGTCCCGGTCGAGACGGCGCGGACTCGGATCAAGCGCGGGCTCGCTCGACTTCGCCGCGCCCTCGACGAGAGGCACGGGAACGATCGGGACGCATGGTGCGCGCTGCTGCTGCCGATCGCGCTGGGAAGGAAGGCAGGGCTCATCCCTGCAGCGAAGGAGGTTCTCGGCACCGCCCCCGCGAAGGCGGGTCTCGCCGCGACACTCCTCCTCGGATCGGCGGCGATCCTCCGGCCGGTGGGAGGCGGAGGGGATGCAAGCGGCGCAGGGCCGGAGGGGGTCTTCTTGGCTGTGGACCCCTCCATATAGC
>CBRGOK010000361.1:0-4717 GCA_967798035.1 uncultured bacterium | reverse complement strand
GAGGGGGGGAAGCACCTCCCCGGCACCCTCCCCTCGGCGAGGCCCGACGACATCCTCCTCCCCGCCCGGAGCCTCCGCGACGAGGTCCTCCGCAGGTGGGAGCCCTGCCGGAGCGTCGAGGGAAAGCGCCTGGGGTTCCTCCGCGAGCCCAGGGTCGTCTGAGCTGCTGCGGCCATGGATCCCCTTCCCCTCTCCCGCCCGGGCGAAGCGGACCGCTGCCCGGGCTGCGGTTCCTGCGACGCCCGTGTCTTCTACGAGGTCCTCGGGGCCCCGGTGCACGGCTTCGGTCTCATGGAGACTCGCGGGGACGCGCTCGCCTGTCGCCGGGCGGACGTGCGCCTCGCCTTCTGCGGGGGTTGCGGCCTCGTCTGGAACACGCGGTTCGACGCCGCGGTCCGCGACGGCTCCGGGCGCTCCGAGGAGTTTCAGGGGTTCTCGCCCCGATACCAGGCGTTCTCGAGGGCCCTGGCGGACCATCTGATCGACCGCTACGGCGTGCGGGGGAGGGATATCCTCGAGATCGGATGCGGGAAGGGCGAGTTCCTGGCCCTGATCTGCGCGCGCGGAGGGAACCGGGGCGTCGGCATCGATCCGAGCTACGTCCCGGAGCGCAATCCCGCTCCTCCGCGGGCCCCCATCCGATTCATCCGCGACTCCTTCTCGGAACGGTACACCGACCTGACCGCGGACCTCGTCTGCTGTCGCCACACCCTCGAGCACATCGGCCCGGTCGCCCAGTTCGTCCGCACGATCCACCGAACCGTCGGCTGCCGGAGGGGGACGGTCGTCTTCTTCGAGGTCCCCGACGTCCTGCGGATCCTGCGGGAAGGGGCTTTCTGGGACGTCTCCTACGAGCGCTGCTCCTACTTCAGCCACGGCTCCCTCGCTCGCCTGATCCGGGAGTGCGGATTCGACCTCCTCGATCTCTACCGGGACTTCGACGACCAGGACCTCTTCCTCGAGGCGAGGTCCCACGAGGAGCCCACCCGCTTCCCGATCCTCGTCGGGGAGGACCTCGAGATGCTCCGGGAGGCGGTCGAGGGATTCGAGGAGGCAAGCACTCGCGGCCTCGAGCGGTGGACGTCCTTCTTCGGCGAGGCCGCCGACGCCGGTAGGCGCGTCGCCCTCTGGGAGTCCGGGTCGAAGGGGGTCTCCTTCCTCTCGACGCTCCGCCTGGGACCGGAGGTGGAATGCGTCGTCGACGTGAATCCATACCGCCAGGGGAAGTGGGTGCCGGGGTCGGGCCAGCCGATCGTGTCCCCCCGCTCGCTCCTGAGCCTCCGCCCGGACGCGGTCCTCGTGATGAATCCCGCCTGCCTCGGGGAAGTTCGCCAGACCCTCGGCGACCTGGGCCTCCGACCTGAGGTGCTCGCGCCGTGAGCTGAAGCGGTGAGCTCTCCCATGGGTCGCAGCGTGGGCGCGCGAGCGGCGTCGGCCGGATCCGGCGCGTGACCCAGGTCCGCCCCATGCTCCAGGATTCCAGGAGCGCCCCCGGGCCGCCGCGGGTCCGCGTTCCCGCCGGTCGCAAGCCCCAGCCCCCCTTCGTCGAGTTCGGACGCTACCTGAAGGCCTGCCGCGAGCGAGCCGGGTTCAGGTCCCAGCGCGACGCCCTGCGGGCTCCCGACACGCGGGGAACCACATCTCCCAGGCCCTCCTCGCCCACTACGAGACCGGCCGGGTCCGCGACCCCTCCCCCCTCGTCCTCTCGACGCTCGCCTCGCGCTATCGCTGCGGCCTCCACGAGATCCTGTTGCACCTGGCTCGCGCGAAATTCCGCTCCGTGTGCGCCGAGGAGACTCCTCTCGACCGGGCCCGGTGGGACATCGTCGAGTCGAGCCTCGCCCGCGTGGGGGAGATCGGGTGCGGGACCGATCTCGAGCTGGACCAGCTCCGTGCGCGCGCCTCCCTCCTGCGGGAGGTCGAGATCCTCGACGCCGAGGGGCTCGCGCGATGGCAGCGTTCCCTGGAGGGTCTCGGGGCGATCTGGGTGGTCGCCCCCTTCTTCGTGAACGACGAGGAGGAGTGCCTCCTCGACGCGGTCGTCCACAACCTCCGCAGGGGCGTCCGCTACACCTTCCTCCTCTACCCCGAGTCGAGGGCGGAGTTCGAGTCGCTCCTCACGAATCTCCAGGTGCGGATCGGGGCGGAAGGCGACCTCGCGACGGCCGCCCGACCCCTCTTCCTCCCTCCGGCCGTCCTCCCGTGGCTCCACGCCGACTATCTGATCGCCAACCCCCACCGCCACGCCCAGACGATCGGCTTCCAGCGTCTCCGGGTCCTCGGGAAGGCGCGGCTCGCCTTCCGATTGGCCTCCGGGGAGCTCCGCGAGTTGGTCGAACGCGTGGACGCCAGCATGGCGGGAAACGCAACGCCGTGACCGACGTCGCGCGGGCCCCTCTCCTCCTCTCGCGCGGAGCGGAACCCGGGCCGCGATCCCGTACCCGGGGGTCCCGTCAGGGGAGGAGGAGGAGGGATCCGGTCGTCCGCCGCGCCTCGAGCGCGCGGTGCGCCTCCGCCGCGTCGCGCAGCGGCCAGGTCGCCCCGACGACGATCCGGACGGCCCCTTCCCGGACGACGTCGAAGAGGGCGCCGGCGCTCGCGAGGAGCTCCTCGCGGCTCGCCGTGTAGTCCTGGAGCCTCGGGCGCGTGAGGAAGACCGAGCCGCGCCGGGAGAGCTCGAGGGGATCGAGGGGAGGGACCAGTCCCGAGGCGTTCCCGAAGGAGACGAGCGTCCCGCGCCGGGAGAGGCAGGCGAGCGAGCCCTCGAACGTCGACTTCCCGACCGAGTCGTAGACGACCGGGACCCCCTTCCCGCCGGTCAGCTCCTTCACACGCGCGACGAAGTCCTCCCGGCCGTAGACGACCGGGTGCTCGCACCCGTGGGTGCGAGCGAGCGAGGCCTTCTCGTCGGTTCCCACCGTGCCGATCACGCGCGCGCCGAGGCGCCGGAGCCATTGGCAGGCGATGAGTCCGACCCCGCCCGCCGCCGCATGGAAGAGGACCGTCATCCCCCGCTCGACGGGGAAGGCGCGGCGGACGAGGTACTCGACGGTCATCCCCTTCAGCATCGCCCCCGCCGCCGTCCGATCGTCGATCCCGTCCGGGAGAGGAACGAGCCGTTCCGCGGGGTGAATGCGGACCTCGGCATACGCGCCCGGCGTTCCCCCGGCGTAGGCGACGCGGGTCCCGGGGGAGAGACCCGCCACGCCCGGGCCCACCGCCTCGACCACGCCGGCCGCATCCATGCCGATCGCGTGCGGGAGGCGCGGGAGGGGATAGAGGCCGGTCCGGTGGTAGACGTCGATGAAGTTGACGCCGACCGCGGTCTGTCGGACGCGCGCCTCCCCCTTCCCGGGCTCCCCGACCTCGACCTCCTCGAACCGCAGGACCTCCGGACCCCCCGTCTCGTGGATCCGGATCGCCCGGGCCGTTCCGCGACCTGCGCCCGGGGAGCTCACCCGATCGTCACCGTCAGGTAGTTGGAGGAGGCGAGCGGGAGCGGCGTCGGCAGGGCGAGGTCGATCTGGAACCCCTGCACGTGGGCGACCCCTCCCGAAAGCGTCGGGTCGTTCGGGATCACGACGGGCAGGCTCGCGGCGCCTCCGGCGTTCGGGATTCCCGGGATGAGGACCTCGTTCGACGTGTAGACGAAGCACCCCGGCGCGCCGAACAAGGCGAGGTCGAGGGGGAGGGGAAGCCCGAGCCACGAGGCGTCCGAGACCCCGATCGAGAGGATCGCCGGGACCAGGTTCGCCGGGCTCCCCGTGACGACAAGGGTGAGCGCCGCCCCGAGGTCGGGACATCCGGACGCGGCGAGGGCGAGCGGGGTCCCCTGCGCGTCGGGGCAGCCCGCCCCGGCCGAGGCGACGCTCCCCGAGCAGAAGGGGAGGTCGAAGACGAACGTGGTCGAGCCGGAATTGTCGACGACGAGGAGCCTCTGCTGCTCCGGGTTGTAGTGGACCCCCTGCGTGTTCACGATCCCGAAGGGGGCGAGCGGCGTCGTCGACAGGAGCACGCCGCCCGGGGCGACCTCGTAGAGGGTGGTCCCGCCGCTCTGGGTGATCAGGAAGTTCTCCGTCGCGGGGACATGGGTGATCCCGGAGAGGATCGTGGATCCGGTGGTAGGGGTGAAAGGGAACCCCCCTCCGAGGAGGGCGCCCCCGAGACTCCACTCGGTGACCTGGGAGGTCGAGGAGACAAGGAGGGTGCCCGTCGTCCGGCGGTAGGTGATCCCCACGGCGTTCACGAGCGGGAGGGCCAAGGTCCACCCGCCGAGGCAGGCCCCTGCGCGGGACATGTTGAGGACTCCGTTGCCGGTGTTGTCGACGAACCAGAGCGTGTCGGTCCCCGGATCGTAGGTGACGTCGTTCGGAGAGGGGTTCGGCGGGGTGCAGGCGGTCGTCGTGAACGTCCCGAGGAACGAGCCGGAGGGGTCGAACTCGTGGACCGTCTGGGTGTTCGAGAAGTCGAGGACGTAGAAGTTCCCCCCGACCTCGTCCTGCGTCACCCCGATGTTCCCGTTCCCTCCCGCCTGGGCGTCGAGGAAGGAGAACGCGAGGGAGAGGGGGAGCTGGGCGCGCGAACCGGAGGCGAGCAGGGGAAGGGCGAACAGCGAGGCGAGGAGGGGGCGCATGGTTCCTTCCAGGTAAGGGGGCGAGCGACCGAGCGACTCCCCTCGACCGTAATCGGGGTCCGCGAGCCCGTAAAGGGCGGGGAC
>CBRGOK010000360.1:0-4720 GCA_967798035.1 uncultured bacterium | reverse complement strand
GGATAACCGCTGAAAGCATCTAAGCGGGAAGCCGACCTCGAGATGAGCTCTCCCATCCCCTTGAGGGAGTAAGACCCCTGGTAGACCACCAGGTTGATAGGCCGGCTGTGTACGCGAGGTGACTCGCTCAGCAGACCGGTACTAATGGGTCGAGGGCTTGACGGATTATTTGAATACTCGTTTGCTTTTTCGGCTTGCGGTGCAGTTTTCAAGCCCCACCGGGGCGCGGGCGTAGATCTGCAACCCGCGCGCGCGGCGCGCGAGGACGAGGGGGCGGAAGAACCCGACCTCCTCCGATCCGGTGGGGGCCGCGAAGCTCCAGAAGCTCCGCGTCATCCCCTCCCAGAGACCGTGGAGGTCGCGGATGTAGGGGTTGCGTCCGACGAGGACGAGGTCGTCGTAGACGAGCCCGGCCTCCGCGACGGCGCTGCCGTACGAGACGGCGACCGCCCCGAGGAGCGCCGCGAGGGCGAGGGGAACCCGGGCCCGGACGGGGATCACGCCCCGGCCGCCGGCCGCGCGGAGCGGATCGTGACGGTCGCGGCTACTGGACGGTCACCGGCCGGACCGGCGTCGTCGGGAAAGGGACCATCCCGAACGGATTGCTCGCGAGGAAGGCGACCCCCTGGAAGTAGACCGTCGCGCCGGGCGGCGCCGGGGGGATCGTCGCGGAGAACTCGCTCACCCCCGCCGCGTTCGGCAGGGGGGCGGAGAAGGAGTGGATGTCCGTGAAGCCGTTCCCGATCCCGAGGGAGATGATCCCGGGGAGCTCCGAGGGGAGGTTCGAGCTGCTCCACGCGATCATGTGGATGAAGCCGAGCGGGGTCGCCATCCGGCAGGTGAAGGTCTGCCCCACGAGCTGGATCGGCGGGCCCGTGTCGAGCTCGGGCGCCGTCACGGCGACGACGGAGAAGGTCGTGGGGCAGGAGGGTCCGCCGGCCGTCGAGATCGTGACCGCCTTCGACCCGAGGGTCGAGAAGAGGGGGAGCGGGAAGTGGACCTGGATGTCGTTGTCGACGACGAACTCGCCCGTGTTGAGCGTCACCCCCCCGACGTCGATCGACGTCAGGGTCGAGTACTGCGCGGGGGAGACGCAGGCAGGTCCCCCCGGGACGCACCCCATCGTCGCGGCGCCGGCGGGCGCGACGACCGTCACCTCCGTCATCGGGACGGAGAGGATGGGGACGGTGGTCGGGGCGATCGTGCCGATGCACTGGGCGCAGGGGGCGCCATTCCCCCCGCTCATGAAGTGGACCGGGAACCCGTTCGAGAGGGTGCTCCCGTCCGTGGACGCGCCGACCTTCACGAAGAGGTCCCCGTCGACGACGTTGCAGGGGGGGACGACGGTGATCTGGGTGCCCCCCGCTGCGGAGGCGAGGCCCGTCACCTTGACGAGGGCCGCCCCGGGCGGGGGATTGGTGGGAGGCGTCGTGAACCCGGCCCCTCCCGGGTTGAACCAGACCTCGTTCCCCGTCGCGGCGAAGTTCTGCCCGTTGACGACCATCGGGAGCTGGGCGGAGATCGCCCCCACCGGCTGGAGGCCGAGGATCTTCGGCTTGACCGGGGACCGGAAGCCGTAGATGAGCTGCAGCCCGGTCTTGTCGTCCGACTGGATCGAGCGCCGGTCGACCGTCGGGGGCCCCGACTGGATCGTCCCGTACATCGTCTGGATCGGGTTCGTCGGCGGCGTGGGCGGGTTCACGAGCCCGAGCCCGAGGGCGAGGCCCAGCTCGATCGTCGCGAGCCCCTGGATGTCGAGTCGGGGATCGAAGGGAGGCATGTTCCCGACGCCGTCGTGCCACAGGAACTCGGGGCTGAACCGGATCCGCCAGCCGGCGGAGCTGGGCCCGGGGCCGGGCCCCTCGATGATGGCGGGCACGCCCGGCGTCGGCAGGGGGACCAGCGAGTGGGAGATGATCCGGTCGGCGAGGACCCCCTCCGTGGTCGCCGTACCGGCCCAGACGAAGTCGAAGTTCGCCTCGCCCGACCCGAGGGAGTCGGGGAAGGGGGGCTGCGTCGGGTCGCCGAGCCCCGAGCCGTTGTGCGGCCAGGAGGCCCACTCCGTCGCCGCCTTCCAGCAGGCGAGGACGGGGCCCACGGCTCCGGGGAAGTTCATGTCCGGGGTGAAGTTCGTGTTCGCGTTCGCCGGCCAGGTGTTCCGGACGCGGAAGTCGCGGACGTTCGTGTTGAGGGAGAACCCGGCGAGCGTGTACCCCGTGGAGGTCGTCGGGAGCGAGAAGAGCCACGCGCCCGCGAGGGCCGCGGTCGTGAGGAGGAGGCGGGAGGTTCGCATGGCGGACTCCTAGGGACGCTGCTCGGCCCCGGCGGCGCGGATCGCGGCGATCCGCTCCCGCAGGTCGGCGACTCGGACGTTCCGCTCGACCGCGTACCCTTCCCCGCGACCGAGGACGACGTCCCCCCTCGGCCCCCCCTCGACGCGGAAGAGGCCCCCGAACCCGGCGTAGAGGCCGTTGTAGTCCATCCCCTCGGCCGTCCGGCCCGACTGCGAGAAGACGAGGGCCCGGGTGCCCACCCGGGTCTCCCGCGAGCTCGGGGATTCCGCGCACCAGGACTCCTTGTCCCGCGTGCGCCCCCCGAGGAACGTGACGACGATCTCCTCCTCCCGCCCCGTGTAGAGGCTCTCCCCCCGCACCGTCACGCGGGTGACGATCTCGGAGACCCCGTTCATCGTCACCTCGGCGCCCGTCACGTCGACGATCGTCCCGACGACGGCGGCGTTGGTCTTCCCGACCATCTTCGGGAGGTCGAGCCACTCGACCACCCGCGCGGACGCGGCGGGGGCGAGGAGGAGGAGAGGAAGGAGGGGGACGGACCGGCGAAGCGAGAGCATCCGGCACCTCTCCGCTCGCGGGAAAGCGGCGGGCATGTGCAAGTCGCGTTGCGAAGGAAGGATAGCCGTCATCGAGAGAGCCTGTCCAGCCGAAGGGCCAGCCGAATAGATCGGGGCGAACGAGGTTAGCCTCGCCCGGGGGAGCGGTAACCGGGTCATCCGTCCCTGCCGTTATGCTCGGGGCCTTCGAGGGATGCGTCTCCTCCCCGCCTCCTCCATCCTGCTCGCCGCCTGTCACGCCGCCTCCCCGGCGGGCGGTCTCCCCGCGGAGGCCGCGGGGAGACCGGGTCCACCGGTCGCCTCCCCCATGCCCCCCTGGACCCGCCACCTCGAGGGAGTGAGGGTCGCGATCGACCCGGGCCACGGCGGCGACGCCGACCGCCCCGGGTACAAGCGGGGCCCGACGGGCGTGCGGGAGGCGGAGGCGAATCTGCGCGTGGCGCTCGCGCTCGCGGAGATGCTCGAGGCGGCCGGCGCGATCCCCGTGCTGACGCGCCGCGAGGACCGCGACGTCCCGCTCGCCGAGCGGGCCCGGATCGCGGAGCGGGAGGGGTGCGACCTCTTCCTCTCGATCCACCACAACGCGATCTCGGACCCCTCGAGGAACTTCGGCACCGTCTGGGTGCACGCGGATCCCGACCACTCCCCCGCCTCCCTCGACCTCGCCTGGTCGATCCACCGGGAGGTCAACCGCATCCTCGACCTGCCGCAGTCGGCCGACTGTCCGATCCTCTCCGATCGGCTCATGTACGAGCGGGGCTTCGCCGTCCTCCGGGAGGCGAGCATGCCGGCGGTCCTCTCGGAGGCCTCCTTCCACACGAACCCGGAGGAGGAGCGCCGCCTCTCCGACCCCGAGTACAACCGCCGCGAGGCCTACGGCCACTTCCTCGGGCTCGCCCGGCACGCGGAGGGAGGCTTCCCGCGGGCGGCGCTCCTCGCGTCCCGCGTCGGGCGCGCCGACCCCGTCCTGCGGATCGCCCTCGACGACGGGCTCCAGGCGCGGAAGGGATGGGGGAGCGAGCGCCCCCGGATCCTCGCGGGATCGATCTCGGTCCGGATCGACGGCCTCCCCGTCCGGCACGACTACGACGGGGTCTCCGGCCGGGTCGCCGTCGACGCCTCGGGGCTCGGCGCCGGGGTCCACTCCCTCGACCTCCGGTTCGAGAACGTCTTCAAGCACTCGAACCACCCGACGCGGTTCGCGTTCGAGGTCGCCCCGTAGCGGGCGGCCGCGCGGGTCAGGGGCCGGTGCGGCGCTCGACCTTCCCGGGCGGATCGGCGTGCTCGAGGTCGTTGCGCTTGAAGGTGAAGAGCCAGACCTCGGTCTCCCCCTCCCGCGCGAGCACGCTCATCGGGACGTAGCCCTCGCGGAACTCCGCGGAGGCGAGGACGAGAGCCCCGACCGGCGAGCCGGGCTTGCACGTCTCCCGGTCCGCGCTCGGGACGAAGACGTAGGAGGGGCGCTCCTTGAAGAGGTGCCGGACCAGCCGCACCTCCCAGTCGGGGCCCGCCTCGCGGGGGGTGCGCGCGATGAACCGGTCGGTGAGGCCGTTCCAGTCGATCGCCCGGCGTCCGCTCCAGTAGGGGAGGGCGCCCGTCCCGGGGCCGAGGATCCACGCGTCGGCAGCGGCGTTCTCCGCCAGCCACTTCCCCATCCGGACGCTCGCGCACTCCTCGAAGTCCATCCGCCGGAGCGACTCCGGGCGGATGCGGCGGAGCGAGGTCCTCCACCCGCAGGCCGCGCAGGCGAGGAGGATCCCGCCGAGGAGGGCCGTGAGGAGGACGAACTCCCTCCGGACGGTCAGGCTGGTGGAGAGAGCCGCGCGGGTGTGGTCGTCCCGATACCGATGTTGCCGGCGATTTCCGTGA
>CBRGOK010000359.1:0-4723 GCA_967798035.1 uncultured bacterium | reverse complement strand
AGGAGGAAGTGGAGCTCCTCGCGCAGCACCCGCACGACGTCTTCCGCCAACGTCTCGCGCGAGTCGTACCAGCGGTCCGTCAGGCACTCGAGCCACATCGTGCGGGCGAGGAGATAGGGGCCGGGGAGGGCGACCTTGACGGGCCGGGTCGTGATCGAGCGGGCGAACTCCAGCTCGTGCACCGCGAGGGGGCGCGAGCGGCCGAGGGGTCCGTGGACGACCGGGTGGCGCACCTCCCGGGCGGGGACGTCGAGGGCGCGGAGCTCCCGCTCGAACTCCTCGGGCTCCTCCACCATCGCCGCGAGGTCCGCGAGAGGGACGAGCTGGCAGTTGTCGAGGATCCCTCCCACGAAACTCGCATAGCCGTCCCGGCGCTGCTCGCCGTCCGTGACGAGGTCGACCCCGGCCCGCTCCTGGGCGCCGATCGCGAGGCGAACGGCGTCGTCTCCCGTCGAGGCGAACTCCGCATCGGGGAGCCGGCCCTCGAGGTGCTCGTGGATCGCGCGCAGCATCCAAGGGGGGCGGGGCCAGGAGCCGATCCCCAGGACCGAGAGAGGCGCCACCGCCGGCGCGGGAGCGGGCGGAGGGAGGGCAGCCGGGATCGAGACGGGTCGGATCGCCGGACCTGGTCGTGAAGGCGCGGTGGGCGCCGCGGCGGCGGACGTTCGGTCGCGGAGCGAGCCCTTGCAGACGAGGAAGCTCCGCTGCCGGCCGGTCTTGGTCCAGGAGACGAGCTCGTTGCCCGTCAGCCGGCACCAGGCCGGCAGCTCCTCGTCGACCGAGGTCTCCGTCGAGCGAATCTCGAGGAGCTGCCCGGGCCGGAGAGGGTCGATGTGCCGGCGGATGAGGAGGAGGAGGCCGCCGCCGCAGTCGAGGTCGCCGCCGTCCAGGCTGGAGTCGAAGGAGAAGGGATGGCGCTCGACCGGATCCACGGCCCCCCTCGCGGTCAGTAAGTGATGCAGGGGCTCCCGTCCGAGAGGAACTCGACGAGCTTCGCGCCCCCGACGACCGTGGCGCCCGTGACGAGTTTCCCCTCCTCGAGGCTCCGCTTCTTGAAGCAGGGGGAGCAGACGAAGAGCTTGCCGCCCGCCTTCGCGAAGTTGTCCATCAATTCGCGGAGGGGGAGGAAGCCTTCCTCGTGGATCTCGTCGGCGAAGCCGCGCTGCGAGAGGCGGACCCCCTCGGTGCTCAGGAAGACCATCGTCTCCTTACCGGAGGCGACGGCCGCGTTCGCCACGACGAAGCCGACGGTCGCCTTGTCGGGGTTGTCGAGCGCGTGGGTGAGGCTGACACAGAACTTTCCCGCCATCGTTCTCACTCCTTTCGTCGGATCCAGTAGGCCGGGTGCTGCGCCGCGAGGACGGAGTGTCCCGTCAGGCGACACCAGGCCGGAAGGTCTTCCCGGGCCCCCGCGTCGCGGGCGGTGAGCCGCAAGATCGTACCAGGGCCCATCGCGTCGAGCCGGAAGCGAAGCTCGAGGAGGAGGTCCCCGCAGGCGAGGTCGCCGGCGTCCCACTCCCCTGCGATCGGGCCCGCCGGCTCCTCCGATCGGAGGTCGGCCTCGCGGGCGAAGCCCCGGACGGGCGCGGTTTCTCCCCAGAGGCACCGGAGCGCCGCCTCCCCCTCCCGGAGATTCGCCCATCGCCACCCGACCGTCAGGCACTCCTTGCTGAGGACGAAGCCGACGAGCTCGTCGCGCAGGATCTCCGGCGACCGCCCGACCTCCGCCGCCAGGCAAGGGAGGCAGCGCGGGCGGTCGGCGGTCCCGCTCGGGATGCTGGCGAGGGTCTCGTGATTGCACAGCGGCGCGCCGCACGAGCCGCAGGAGCGCCCCTCGAGACGGAACATCGTCTCGAGGACGCGCTTCACCCGCTCCGCGACATCTCCCTCCGGAATCCCTCCCGACGGGAACAGCTCCGGAACCCCCATCGGCCCCTCCTACTTCTTCTCCCGGTACGTGAGCTTGCGGGTCCACCCCTCCTTCTCGGGGAGGGGCTTGCCGTCGGCCTCGACGTACGCCTTGGGGAGGGCGTTCACGGGTCCCGCGTCCTGCTTCGGGGAGAGGGTGAGATCGCGGCCGGAGGAGAGGACGACGCGCCGCTCCTCGAGGTTGCCGAAGTAGTAGTCGACCCGGTCCGGGCGCGGCCCCTCGTACCCGTCGGCGGTCGTGCGCCGGACGAGGGTGGCGTTCGCATCCGTCACCTCGAAGCCGCCGCGGTAGACGTCGGCGACCGCGACGTCGTGCGGGATCCAGCCGATGCCGGAGACGTAGAACTCCGGCCAGCAGTGGTAGCTCGCGTCGACGTCCTGGCCGTCGAGCTCCTTCTTGAGGAAGGAGCCGTAGACCATCCGCGTGGGGATCCCCTTCGCGCGGGCGAGGGAGGTCCAGAGGGAGTGGAAGTCGGTGCAGTTGCCCGTCTTCGTCGTCAGGCAGTACTCCGTGCTCCCGACGGGGGAGGCCTTCTTGTTCTTGGGATCCTTGACCCAGTAGTCGATGTTGTCGAGGACCCAGTCGTAGATCTTCCGGGCGGCGCGCAGGGAGTTCGTCTCCGTCCCCACGATCTCGGCGGCGAGTCCTCGGATCCGGTCGTCGATGATGACGTTCTGGTTCGCCCGCAGGAACTTCTCGAACTTCGCCTTCTCCTCCTCGGAGAGGGGCTTCGCGCGCGCGGGGTCGAGGGCCGTCCGCACCTCGCTGCGGGTGACGGTGAAGGTCGTGACGACCGGGATCGGGCCGGCCTTCGGCTTCTGCGCCTCGAGGTAGAGGACCTTGTTCCCCTCGGAGTCGGTCTCCATCCGCCAGGGGAACGGAGCCTCGATCTTGAGGTCGCGGACCTGCTGCGCCGGATCGTCCTGCGGGACCGCGCACCAGACGCGCAGCCTCCCGCACCCCTCCGGCGCCGTCACGGTCACCTCCTGACGGACCTCGAAGGTCGCCGTGGCGGGAGCGGGGGCGAGGCCGAGCGCGATCGGGATCCAGACGTTCATGGTCGTGCGCCTCCGGGTCCGTCGACCCGATTCAGAACTTGTACGAGACGAAGAACTGGAAGCGGTTGTCGTCCCCCTCGTCGAAGCCGAGGTACTCCGTCGTCCAGTTGAAGTAGTCGAGCCCGATCTCGATCGGGTCGAAGGTGAAGCGGTTGGCGAGGTACCAGATCTTGTTCGTCTCGCGCCCCCCCTGGTTGAGGTCCTTGTTGTCGGGGTCGTCCCGCGAGTAGCCGGCGTGGACCGAGTAGTTCGGGCCGGTCTTCCAGCCGACCTCGGCCCACCCTCCCTTCGAGGCGATCTCCTCCCCCGTCGTCGTGTTGATCCCCTGGAAGATCGCGCCGCGCACGTCGTCGACGTTCTTGCCGGCCCACCCCTCCCCCTTCAGCCAGAGCCGGTCCCGGTAGATCGGGAGGGTGAGGTCCCCCCCGATCGCGTAGCTGTCGAAGACGTCCCGGTCGGCGAACTCGGTGTCGGGGTCCTCCCACGCGCGGTGGCCCCAGACGCCGAACTCGAGGTTCTGCTTCTCCGCCATGGGGCAGCGGCAGGCGACGCGCGCCTGGAGGGTCGGGAGGCCCGAAGTCTCCCCGTCCCGGAATCCCGCCCCGAAGGTCCCCGGGGCGTCGAGGTCCGAGTTGTCGTCCGCCCCCGTCAGCCCGGCCTCCCCCTGGAGGATGAGACCCCCCTCTCCCGCCTTCGGCACCCGTTCGAGCCGGAACTGCGGGCGGCGGTCGCCGAGGTTGCCCGCCCCCCACATGACGAGGTCCGCGTTGACGATTGGCCAGATGGGCGAGATCACGTCCATCGTCTGTCCCGCGAGGAGGAACCACTGCCCCCAGGTCATCTTGAGGTAGGCGTGCCGCATGCGGAGCGCCTCGCGGGACTCGCTCTGCCCCTGCAGTCCGTTGTTGTAGAAGTCGACCTCGAGCTTCCCCGTCACCTTCGGATCGCCGATCCCCGACACCGTCGGCCCGTCGAGGTCGAAGCCGAAGCGCGTGAGGCGGGGGTGGAACGTGAGGTCCTCGCTGTTGTTCGGCGCCCCGAAGGAGGCGGGGGCGGTCGGGTCCTCCGACAGGATGAACGCGATCGTCTGGGTGTTGTTCGGCCGGGAGTCGTCGAAGATCGCGTCCATGCGGAGGAAGCCGTAGAAGCGCAGCGTCGAGGACGAGACGGCGATCTCCTTCGCCGGGGCCTGCGCCCCCTCGGGAGCGGGGGAGCCGGAGAGCCGGCGCTCGAGCTCCTCGATGCGGCGCTGCTGCTCGGTCAGCCGGTCGAGAACCGGCTTGGGGATCTCCTGCGAGTCCTGCGAGCGCGCGTCCGCGGCGCAGAGGAGGGCCGCGGCGGAGAGCGAAAGGGGGCCGCGGCGGAAGCGCACCTTCGCCGCGCACGATCGAAGGGTGGACATGCGACCTCCCAGCCGCAGGGCGATCCGCCCGCGACCGGCTCCTGGCAAGGTGGATCAAGGCTAGGTTTCGATCCCGGGCCGAAATAATCGGAATTGCCGATCCGCACCGGAGCCGGGAATCGGATACGGGGTTGGTTTCCCCCTAGGTGCCCGCCGCCACCCGGGCGAGTCGGGCGAGGAGCCCCGGCATCCGGCGAAGGAGCAACGCCGCGCCGCGCGCGAACCGGGGACGGTCCGCGAGCCGGAGGAGGAGACCTGCGAGCGTCCGCCGCCGATCGACCTCGCGGCGGACCGCCTCCGCGTGGCGCCGCTCGACCGAGGCGGAGGCCATCC
>CBRGOK010000358.1:0-4775 GCA_967798035.1 uncultured bacterium | reverse complement strand
GCTCCCTCCCTCCTCGCGCAGTACGAGACCTGGAGCCTGGGGCTGCAGGGGACCTCGGACTCCTTCGGGAACCATCCCGACCCGGCGGGTCTGCTCGCCGCCTCGGGGGTGGCGGGGCTCGCGGACCCGAACACCGGCGTGGCGTGGACGTTCGTGCACTTCACGGACACCCTCGGGGTCACGAGCGCGACGCTGTACCTCGTCGACGAGAACGACGGCGGGACGGACAACATCGTGCTCGGGTCCGTGGCGATCGCCGCCGGGGTGAACGACGGCTGGCAGAGGCTGCGGCTGCGGGTGAACGGGAACCGGGTGGAGGGGTGGTTCGGGGGGACGCTCGGGTCGAACGACGGGACGTCGTTCGCGGGGACGCTCTCGCAACCGGGGGTCGGGACGATCTACTTCCAGACGCGGGAGTTCGTCGTCGACGACGCGACGGTGAGGCCCCTGACGATCGACGCGCTGCGGGTGCGCCGCCACAGCGTCGGACTCGACCCGATCGATCCGCCGGCGCCGTGCGTGGGGAGCGGGGGATGCGCGCCGCGGATGGGGTGGAACGGAGGGACGGCGAGCGTGACGGGGACGGGCCCCTTCGCGATCACGGTCGACCGGGTCCTCGGCGGGGCGTTCGTGATGGTCGCGATCGGGACGACGTCGGGACCGCCGTGGCCGATCGACGCGGGGACGATCCTGGGCGGGGGTCCCTGCTGGTCGCTGAACGACATCGGCATCACGAACGGGGGGGCCGCGGCGGGAACGGGCCCGTGCAACGGCAAGCGCACCCTCGCTCTCCCTTCGCTGGCGGGGGCGCTGCCGGGGGGGACGCTCTACCTGCAGGCGTTCGTCTTCCCGGACCCGGGCTCGCCGCTGACGGGGCTTCCGCTCGTCCTCTCGGACGGCCTCGCGATCACGTTCCAGCCGTAGCCGTCAGGCCGCGTTCTTGAGGAACGCGACGAGGTCGGCCTCGAGCTCGGGGAGGCCGTACCCTTCCTCGACGAGGCAGCGGTAGATGATCCGCTCGAGGGGGGCGGGGACGTTCGAGTTGACCTCATGCGGAGGGGGATAGGAGAGGAAGTAGGAGAGGGAGAGGCGCTCGACCTCCCCGGAGGGCTCCCGCCCCGCGCCTCCCCAGGGCGACTCGTCGAAGGGGAGCGCGCCCGTCAGGATCTCGTAGAGCATCACGCCGACCGCCATCACGTCCGCCTTCGGCGAGCGCAGCAGCATCGGGTTGTAGGCGGGGGTCGTCGTGAGGAGGCCGCGCCTCTCGTTGCGGAAGGCGGGATCGAGGAGGACCACCTTCCCCGTCGGCGTGACGACGATGTTCTCCGGCTTCAGGTCCCCGTGGAACGGGAGGTCCCCCTTCGCGGCGAGCCGGGCGAGGACGCGGACGATCGTGAGGAACCAGTTGACCCGGATCCCCTCGAGGGCCCGGATCTTCTCGCGCAGCGTCTTGCCGCGCACGTGCTCGAGGACGAGGACGGGGCGCCCCTCGTGGAGGAAGGTGTCGTGGACCGCCACGAGGTTGGGGCAGCGGATGCGGCGGAGGCGGTCCGCCTCGTCGACGAGGAGCTCGTCGATCTCGCGCGCGTCGAGGAGGTCGACCCGCGGCGTGCCCGAGCCGAGGAAGCACGCCTCCGCGGGCGCCTCGTCCGGCGAGATCCCCTCGGGGTTCTTCTTCGAGGTCACCTCGAGGAAGCGCGTGACGTAGCGGCCTCCGCCGCCGACGTTCCCCATCTTGAGGGCGACGCGCTCCCCCGAGTCGCGGTCCTCCCCGAGGTAGACGAGGGCGAATCCTCCGCGACCGAGGAAGCCCGCCACCCGGTACCTCCCGATCGCCTCGCCGACGCCGATCCGAAGCATGCGCCGCTTTTCGGCGAGCGCCGGCCGCGCCCTTGACTGGCGACCGGCCCGCGCGAGGCGGATCGCGCGGCGGAGAGAGAGGGCGCGGGCGCTAGAGGAGGGTGACGAGGAGGGTCGGGCTGGCGGCGAGCGTGGCGGGGGACGGGAAGACCGTCGCGTCGATCACGAACCACTGCGCGAAGACGGTCGCTCCGGGCGGAGCGGTGGGCGGGATCGCGACGGAAAGGGAGGAGCTCCCCTCGCATGGGGCGGCCCCCGAGACGACGAATCCCGGGAGGATCGACTCCGGGCACACCGCGAGCGAGCAGGTGTTCCCCGGCAGGAAGACCCCGATCGGGAAGGGGAGGGAGAGGAAGCAGGGAGGGCCCGTGACGGAAAGCCCGAGGACGAGGATCGCCGAGGCGCCGGGGAGGCCCCCGTTCAGCCGGAGCTCGAAGGCGGGGTTCCCGGGGTAGGGGAGGCCGACCCCCGCGATCTGCGGGGAGCAGCCGCCCGAGCCGGGGCAGGGCGCGCCAATCGGGAGGGCCGCCGCCGTGGCGCGGCCGTTCACCGCGAAGTTGTCGACGACCCAACCGAGGTAGGCGTTCCCGACGCCGTCGACCGTGTCGAAGCGCAGACGGAACTGGCCCGTCCCCGCGGAGACGAGGGGCGAGAAGGGCCCGCCGGTGGCCGAGAAGGAGACGGCGCCCGGTCCCGCCGCGCAGGTCTGGTTCCCGGTGAGCTGGAGGGCCGTCGACCAGGTCGCCGCCGTCCCCGGCCGCATGTCGACGAAGCACTGGTCGAAGGTGGCGGTGCCTCCGCCCTCTCCCTCCTTCAGGTAGTCGAAGGCCAGGTCGAAGATCGACGAGCCCCCCGGCACGGGGAGGACGGCGGAGGAGATCGCGCCCTCGTTCGCCGACCCCGTGTCGAAGGTGTAGATCCCGATGTCCCCCTGGTGGTAGGCGGCGGCCAAGCCCGAGAGCGGGGCCGGGAGGGGAGTCCCGCCGCCCGGGGGCGGGACGAAGGTGAGGAGGACGCTCGAGGCGGGGAAGAAGGCGTTCGCGGCGCCCAGGCCCGTCGCGTCCGTCCCGCCGTTCCCGGTCGGGTCCTCGATCCCGATGGTCGAGGACCAGGGGTCGGTCCCGCTCGTGAAGGTCGCCCCGTCGTAGATCAGCTCGATCGTGTCTGCGGGGGAGGGATTGAATCGGACCTGGAACGTCGCGCTCTCCCCGCTCGAGTTGGACGGGTAGTGCTCGACGGAGTTCCACTCGATGACGAGCGACCCGCCCACGACGTCGTAGATCACCGAGCCGATCGGTCCGGTGTGGTTGTCGTCCCACCAGGCCGCGACCCAGCCGTTCGGGGTGAAGACCGTGGGGATCGGGTCGTTCGTGAAGTCGGAGAAGGACGAGAGGCTGACGGGCCCGTTCGAGTCGACGTTGAACGTCGAGACCGGCCCCCCGTAGAAGTTGAACAGGATCGGGACCGTGATCGTCAGGGCGAGGTCGTCGACGAAGGGTCCCATGACGGGGACCACGGTCGGGCTGCCGACGATCGAGGAGAACGCCGTGCTCGACGGCCCCACGGTGTAGGACCCGGGCGTCCCGCCGTCGCAGAACGCCTCCGCGTGCCACAGCGTGCTCGCCGGGGCTCCCGTCGCCGGGTCCTCCTCCGTCATCGACCCGACGGAGACGCCGGGGACCGAGCCAGTGTCGAAGTTCTCGGAGAAGACGGGGCTCGTCAGGGCGAGGACCTGGTCGATCCGTACGTTGTCGACGTACCACCCGCGGAAGCCGTTCGCGGAGGCGTCGAGCGTGTCGAACCGGAACCGGTGCTGGAAGGATGTCCCCGCGAGGGAGAAGGGGAGGAGGAGGACGTTGCGCTGCGCGGGCCCCGTGCAGGTCGGGCCCGACGTCACCTGCGTCACCGTCGTCCAGACCCCGGTCCCGGCCGGAGCGACCTCGACGAAGGACTGGTCGAAGTTCGTCCCCGCGCCCGGGTCGACCTGCCGCGTCGTGTCGAAGAGGAGGTAGAGGGCGGTGTTCGCCGCCGTCGAGACGACGACGGGGCTCTCGATCGAGCCGGCGTTCGGGAACGGGCCCGTGTTGTAGTCGTACAGTCCGAGGTCCCCCCGGTTGTAGGCGGCCGCGCCCGTCCCCATGGAGGCGGGGATCGTCGGGACGGCCGGAGGGAGGGGCGTGAGGAGGAGGTTCTGGGCCGGGAAGACGGAGTTCGCGGTGCCGAGACCCGTGAGATCGTTCCCGCCCGTCCCCGCCGCGTTCTCGACGCCGACGGTCGCGTCCCAGGGGTTCGCCCCGGAGGAGACGAAGCTCGCGTAGTCGTAGCGGAGCTCGATCGTGTTCGCGGGGGCGGCGTGGAGGACGATCTGGAAGCTCGCGCTCTCGTTCCCGACGCCTCCCGGGAACTTCTCCTCGGAGTTCCACTCGGCGATCAGGTCCCCGCCGGGGACGGCGAGGGATCGGAGGGAACCTCCCGGCCGCGTGAAGAGGTCGTCCCACCAGGCGAAGATCGCGTCGTCGGGCGCTCCGGTCGTGGGGATCGGCGAGTTGGTCCCGAATCCGGACCCGGGCACGGCGAAGGTCAACCAGCCGTTGTTGTTGAGGCGGTAGGTCGTCTTCGCCGCCGAGAAGAAGGAGAAGGGGGCGGGGAGGGAGGTCGTGCTGCTCGTGAAGTCGTTCACGCCGGCTCCCCAGACGAGGACCGTGCCGGGGAGGCCCGCGATGCTCGAGAAGGGAGAGGCCGAGGAGGTCACTCCGTAGCCGGCGACCGGCAACGCGTCGCAGAAGCCCTCTTGGTGCCAGAGCGTCGCCCCCGGCGAGCCGAATGCGTCGGTCTCGGTGTAGGACCCGACGGTCCCTGCCGGGCCGGGGGGCGCCTCGAAGTTCTCCGAGAAGAGGACGCTGAAGTTCTGCGCC
>CBRGOK010000357.1:0-4783 GCA_967798035.1 uncultured bacterium | reverse complement strand
GGCGTGGGTCGCCTTCAGCGACCAGTCGACGACCCGGATCTCGGGCGCCGTGCTGCTCGGCACCTCCGACCCCGCCGAGAAGCACCTCGCCACGGGGGACGTCGACAACGACGGGGACACCGACCTCCTCGTCGTGCGGAAGGAGCCCTTCACGAGCGCGATGCTGAGCCCGACGGGGGATCGCCCGCACGTCCTCTTCCTCAACGAGGGAGGGGTCATGACGGACGAGACGGCCACGTACGCCGCCGATCTCAACGTCGCGAGCAACGCGCGGAAGGGGGCGCTCGTCGACGTCGACCTCGACGGCTGGCTCGACATCGTGATCGCGAACAGCGCCGGGGACGCCCCCCGGATCCTGATGAACCTCGGGAACGGGCCCACCGGGTGGGCCGGCTTCGACGAGGAGGCCTGGCGCTTCCCGACGCTCCCCGCCCTCCCGCACTTCTGCGGCCTCGGCGTCGGCGACGCGAACGGGGACGGCTACCCCGACCTCTTCTTCGGGGACTACAACAACGGCCTCGAGGACCGCCTCTGGTTCAACCTCGGGGCCGCGAACGCGGGGGTCTTCGTCGACGTCACCGCGACGAACCTCCCCTCGACGTACGCGCAGTCGGGATTCAACTCGACCTGCGCGATCGCGGACATGGACGGGGACGGGGACGGCGACCTCGTCAAGGACTCCGTCGGGTCGTGCGCGATCGTCTGGAACAACGGCTCGAACGTCTTCAACTCGATGACCGTCCCGGCGGGGATCTCGGTCTACGCCTTCACGGTCGGGGACCTCGACAACGACGCGGACATCGATCTCTACTTCGCCCAGGACCCCCAGGACCAGATCGACCGCAATCCGAACGGGCTCGCCGCGCACTCGCCGCCGGGCTGGACGACGGGCCAGCTGAGCAGCACGCAGAGCCCCTACACCGGGGGCTTCAACTCGATGCCGCACATGGCCGACGTCGACGGCGACGGCGACCTCGACGTCGGCGTCTCGGACGTCGACGTCGACGTGAGCGGGTTCGACCGGCGGTTCTCCCTCCTGCGGAACAACTCGAACGGGAACCCCCTCGCCCCCTGGTCGACGCTCCTCGCGAGCCCCTACGGGGCGGCCTCGCAGAACTTCAACGTCTTCGGCACCTACGACCACGCCTTCCTCGACGTCAACGGGGACGGCTGGCTCGACCTCTGGATCGCGCACGGCACGAGCAACACCTCGGGCGGGAACAAGGTCTTCATCCAGACGCCGCGGGCGCGGCTGACGGAGATCGGGACCGGGTGCGCCGGGACGAACGGGGTGCCGACGATCGGCACGAACGGCGCGCCGCAGCTGGGGAACGCCACCTTCCAGGTGACGCTCGGCAACGCACTGCCCGGCACGATCGCGATCCACTTCCTCTGCCTCGGGCAGACGAACGTCCCCTTCGGCCCCTGCACGGTCTACGCGGACCTCTTCTCGACGCTCGCGGCCTCGGGGGCGGTCGTCGTGAGCCCGGGCGGCCAGGGCTCGGTGACCCTGCCGATCCCCCTCTCGATGGCGATCGTGGGGGCGACGCTCTACGAGCAGTGGGCGGTCCTCGACCCGATGGGGCCGGTGCCGGTGGCGGGCGGGATCGCCCTCACCGCGGGCCTGAAGCTCGAGGCCGGGATCTGAGGGTCACCCCCCCCTCCCGGAGCCCCGGCCGGCGGGGAAGGTACGGATAGGGGGGAAAGTGCGGATGGGGAGGACGGGGAGACCCCGTCTCCCTACCCGTCTCCATTGACGGAGGGCCGGATCGGGCGGAACATCGGCGTTCCGCTCCCGGCCCCCCCCGGACCCTCCGCCCCGAACGAGGAGTCTCCGATGAATCGGTCTCTCGCTTTCCTCGCCTTCCTCGGCGCGCCCTCCCTGCTCGCCGGCGCCGCCGCCGCCCAGGCGACCCCCGCCTGGGTCCAGTTCTCCGACCAGACGGCGACGCGGCTCGTCTCGGCCCCGGGCGTCGGGACCGCCGACCCGCAGGAGAAGGACGTCGCGGTCGGGGACATCGACAACGACGGCGACGAGGACGTGATCGTCGTCCGGAAGTTCCCCTTCACCGTGGCCGGCCCGATGCCGAACGTCCTGTTCATCAACGACAACGGCGTGATGACGGACATGACGGCGACCCTCGCGCCGGACTTCCTCCTCCCGTCCGACTCCCGCGCCGTCGAGATCGTCGACCTCGACGGGGACGGCTGGAAGGACGTCGTCGTCGCGAACACCTTCTCCGACCCCCCCGACATCCTGATGAACGCCGGCCTGAACGGCTCGGGGCTCTGGGCCGGGGTCGTCCTAGAGAACTGGCGCACCCCGCCCCTCCCGATCCCGCCGAGGTTCTGCGGCCTCGGGGTCGGCGACTTCAGCGGCGACGGGATGCCCGACATCTTCTTCGCCGACTACCTGAACAACCTCGAGGACCGGATCTGGCTCAACAACGGGAGCGGCGTCTTCACGGACGTCACGGCGACGAACCTCACCGCCTCCCTCGCGGAGTCGAGCTTCGGGACCTCCGCCTTCATCGGGGACGTCGACGGGGACGGGGACGGCGACCTCGTCCGCGGGCAGAACGGCAGCATGCACATCATCTGGAACAACGGGACGGGGACCTTCACGACCGACACGGTCCTCTCCGCGAGCGCCGTCTACGACGTCGGGACCGCCGACCTCGACAACGACGGCGACCTCGACATGTACTTCTGCCAGGACCCGCAGGACCAGTACGAGCTGAACCCCGGCGGGCTCGCCTCCCACAGCGCGCTCAGCTGGACGATCCACCAGTTCAGCAACACCGAGAGCGCGAACACGGGCGGGTTCAACGCGAATCCCCACTTCGCCGACATCGACGGGGACGGGGACCTCGACGTGGGGGTGTCGGACGTCGACGTCGACATCCCGGGCTTCCCGCGGCGGTTCTCCCTCCTGCGGAACAACTTCCCGAGCACGACCCCGACGCTTCTCTCGAACCCCTACGGCGCGATCCAGCAGAACTACAACCTGTTCGGCAGCTACGACCACAACTTCCTCGACGTCAACGGCGACGGCTGGCTCGACCTCTGGATCTCCTTCGGGTCCCAGAACGCGGGCGGCACCTACTTCGGCGGGAGCAAGATCTTCATCCAGACGCCGCGGGCGCGGCTGACGGAGATCGGGACCGGCTGCGCCGGGACGAACGGGGTGCCGACGATCGGGACGAACGGGCCGCCGTCGCTGGGGAACGCCATCTTCCAGGTGACGCTCGGCAACGCGCTGCCCGGCACGATCGCGATTCACTTCCTCTGCCTGGCGCAGACGAACGTCCCCTTCGGCCCGTGCACGGTCTACGCGGACCTCTTCTCGACGCTCGCGGCCTCGAGCGCGGTCGTCGTGAGCCCGAGCGGGCAGGGCTCGGTGACCCTGCCGATCCCCCTCTCGATGGCGATCATCGGGGCGACGCTCTACGAGCAGTGGGCGGTCCTCGACCCGATGGGGCCGGTGCCGGTGGCGGGGGGGATCGCCCTCACCGCGGGTCTCAAGATCGAGGCGGGGATCTAGGTCCGTCTCTCTCCATCCGTTCCATCGAGCGGGGCGCCCCCCGGCGGGCGCCCCGCCTCTTCGTTCCCTCGGGGGAACTTGCGGCTGTCCCGATGTCGTCCTAGGCTCCTAGCGGCCCGCCGGACCGGGGACGCCCGCCGGTCGGGCCCTTTCCGGAGGAAGGACTCCATGCGCCTGCCGATCGCCGCCGTCCTCGCTGCCCTCCTCGCCGCGCCCGCTCCCGCCCAGCCCGCCTACACGAACTACGAGAGCCCCCACGTCCACCCGGTGCGGCTCTCGGCCGACGGGTCGAGGCTCTACGCCGTCAACACCCCCGACGGGCGCCTGGCGGTGTTCTCCCTCGCGAACCCCGCGGCCCCGGTCCTCCTGAAGGAGATCCCGGTCGGGGCCGAGCCGGTCTCGGTCGCCCCGCGCACGGCCGACGAGGTCTGGGTCGTGAACCACCTCGGCGACTCGGTGAGCGTCATCTCCGTCTCCCAGGGGGTCGTCCTCGACACGATCCCGTGCGGGGACGAGCCCGCGGACGTCGTCTTCGCGGGGACCCCCCCGCGCGCGTTCGTGAGCGTCTCCCAGTCGAACGAGGTGCGCGTCTTCGACGTCGCGACCCACGCGCTCCTCCAGACGATCCCGATCTTCGGCGAGGACCCGCGCGCCCTCGCCGTCAGCGCGGACGGCTCGAAGGTCTGGGCGGCGGTGACGGAGTCGGGCAACGGCTCGACGATCCTCCTCGTCAACCAGTCCCCCGCGCAGTCCCCGCCGACGAACCCCGCCCTCCCCTCCCCGCCGCAGGTGGCGCGCATCGTCTCGGCGACCGACCCGGCCTGGGACCCGCTCCTCCCCCACACGCTCCCCGACTACGACGTCGTCGAGATGGACGCGAACACCGGGGCGATCCTCGCGAACTACGCGGGCGTCGGCACGATCAACTTCGCCCTCGCCCCCCGCCCGGGGACCCCGGAGCTCTGGGTCGCGAACACGGAGGCGCGGAACCTCGTCTTCTTCGAGCCGGTGCTGCGCGGCCACGCGGTCGACAACCGGGTGACGAGGATCGTGACGGGTCCGACCCCGGCGCTGACGGCGTTCGACCTCAACCCGGGCCTCGACTACTCCCTCTTCCCCAATCCTGCCGCCCAGTCGATCGCCCTCGCCCAGCCGGTCGACCTCGCCTGGGACCCGTCCGGGACGACCCTCTACGTCGCCGCCTTCGGCACGGACCGGATCGGCGTCCTCGACGCGACG
>CBRGOK010000356.1:0-4791 GCA_967798035.1 uncultured bacterium | reverse complement strand
CTTCCAGGCGCGCACGAGGGCGACGGCGAAGGTCGCCGCGCTGCTGCGCGTCATGGAGCAGACCATGACCCCCGAGATCTTCCAGGGGTCGACCGCGAAGGCAGGCGCCCGGGCGACCTACTAGGGACCCCGAGAAGCGTCGTACACTCCGGCCTCGCCGAGCATCGCCCCCCGATGGGAGCGGGCTCGGCGAGGCCTTGCCCCATTCCGCGGAGAATCTGGCCCGGTTGATCGAGGGGCGCGACGCCCGGGCGGTCCCCTTCCCGGCCGGGCCCGAGGCATGACGCTCCCACTCGGCCGCGATCTCACGCGGAGGTCGGTCGCCTTCCTGATCGACATCGCCCTCCTGTTCGCGGCCCTCGCGCCGACCGGTTGGCTGGTGGGTCGGCTCGCCCATGTTCGCGCGGAGACCGGCCGGGAGATCTGGCTGGCGTCGGTCCTCAACTTCTCCGTGCCGGTCTGGCTCTACTTCATCCTCCTCGACGGTTCGCCGCGCCGGGGAACGCTCGGCAAGCGACTGCTCCACCTAGGCGTCGTGGACGAACCGGATGGAGGACCCGTCCCGCTCCCCCGGAACGCGCTGCGCACCCTCTTCAAGCTGGCGCCGTGGGAGATCGCCCACGTCTCGGCCTTCGCGCTCTCCGAGAGCATGGACGACCTCACGGCCACCCAGGTCGCGGGTCTGGTGCTCGGAAACGTCCTCGCGGGCGCCTATCTCGCCGTCGCCCTGGCGACGCGCGGGCGTCGCAGCGTGCACGACTTCGCCGCGGGGACCGCGGTGGTGAGGACCTCGGCATGACGGCCGGGGGCCGAGCGGCCGGCCCGTCCCGGTCCATGTAAAGACCGCCGTTCGCGACGGCGGTGCCGGCCGGCATCCCCGTCGGAGTGGCCGAACGGGTTGGGGTAGATCGTCACCACTAGGCTGCCGGCGGCGACGCGCGCAAAGGCCTTGGGGCTCTCCTGATGGGACCGGCCGGAGCGCCCGACCCGCTCGCCGCGTCGCGGTGGCGCTCGGGCGGACGCCCCTCGGGAGACGGCCCGCCGCCCCCCTGAAACCGTGAGACGGATCCGGCCCCGCCTCGAAGACTCCGGACGGAGCGCAACCCCGACCGTTCCGGACGCCGGCTCGATTCGAACTTGAGCCCGAAGCCACCCATAGGAAGAACACGATGAAGCACCTCTTGCTCGCGAGCCTCCTCGGCGTCGCAGCGGCCGGTCTCGGCCTTGCAGCCACGAGGGGCGACCACGGAGCCGGCGCCCAGGCGAAGGACCGGGGCTGGCCCGCCGCCGCCCTCATCTCGAAGTGGGAGAAGGCCGCCGCGCAGGTCGCCGCGATGCCCGCCGAGAAGCGCGAGCCCGTGGCCCGCGCCCAGGCGACCCTCGCCGCCTCCTACCCTGTCTGCAAGGAGACGCCCGCCACCTTCGCGTTCCTCGGCAGGTTCCTCGGCTCGACGGTCGCCCTCGACGGGCTCGCGGTCGCCTCCTTCGAGGAGGAATCGAAGGCGAGAGACCGCGAGGCGATCCCCGAGGCGGTCCGCAGCGCCTTCGAGCAGCGGATCGCGATCGGCGCGAAGGGGAACGAGCTCTTCGCCGCCTTCGCCCGCGCCGCCGCCCTTCCCGGGAGGGCCGGCTGCGGAAGAGCCCAGAGTCACGGGGCCGCCGAGGCGGGGACCGTGAAGCTCGCCGCCGCCGAGGCCGGGAAGATCTTCGACTCGCTCTCGGAGCAGGCCACCCGGCTGACGGGGAACTGGCACCTCGTTCCTGCGCGCGCGGCGGCGCTCCCCGCGGCGACGAAGTCCGAACTCTTCGCCGCCATGGAGGTCGTCAAGCGGGAGGTGCCGACCCGCGATCTCGCGAGGGAGACGCTGATGGTCCTCGCCGGAGGCCTCGACCGACTCGTCGCCCTCGACAAGACCCTCGCCAATCACCGCGAGGAGTCGTCGAAGGCCCACGCCGGAGAGCTGTCCGCCGAGCACGCGCAGATGAAGAGTGCCTTCGAGGCGCGGACGACGGCGACGGCGAAGGTCGCCGAGCTGCTGCGCGTCATGGAGAGGAACATGACGCCCGAGATCTTCCTGGGGTCCACCCCGAAGCAAATAACCCGGACGTACTAGCCCGCTGCGTTAGGCCGTAGGACCAGGACGCCTCCGTCCCGGTCCACCTGTTTCACGCCTCCGCGCCGGACGGTTGGGAGTGCCCGGAGTCCTTCCCCCCGTTGTGACGCGCCCGCTCGAGGCGCGCCTCCTCGAGGAGCGCCTTCCAGGGGGAGTCGGGCCCGCAGTCGGCGGTGACCCCCGGCTCGTCCTGGTAGGCGAGGACGCGGTCGAGGTCGGGACGCGGGTCGTGGCCGGCCGCGGAGGCGTGGCGCGCTCGCAGGAGCCAGGCCTTGGCCGAGAGGTACTGGAGCCGGTGGCCGCACCCGGACATCCCCGCCGCCTTCTCGAGGTCGAGGAGCGCCTCCTCGACCGGGCCGGGGCCGTCGGAGATCTTCCCCCTCTCGAGCAGGATCTCCGCTCGCGTCACGCGCAGGGCGTAGTCGTCCGTCCCGTGCGCCCGGCAGCGCTCGACCCACTCGGAGGCGAGGGCGAGGGACTCCTCCCCCCCGCCCGCGCGGGCGTCCGCGAGCGCGCAGCGCGCGAGCCCGATCTCCGCCTCGGCGAGGTCGGGGTGGATCTCAAGGGCGCGCTCGAGGCACCCGCGCGCCTCGGGGACCTCGCCCCGGTCGAGATGGGCGTCCGCCCCGGCGAGGAGCACCTCGTAGTAGCCGCGCCGGATCGCGAGCGCCCGCCCGTAGGACTCGAAGGGGTCCTTCCCCGCGAAGCGCAGGGCGTCGCCCCGCAGCTTCCAGACCTCCTCCACCTCCGGATCCTCGGCGAGGATCCGGTCGCAGTCGGCGAGGCACCCTTCGAAGTCGTCCTCGCCGAGCTTCGCGACCGCCTGGGCATAGCGCACCTGCCAGGCGGGGAGGCTCCCGTCGATCTTCCGGGCTTCCTCGAAGGCGAGGGCCGCCTGGCGGAGCGCCTCGCGCGTCTGGCGCAGGTCCGCCTCGACCCCCTCCCGGATCATGTGCCGGCGCGCTTGTCCCTGGTGGCGAAGGTGGAGCTCGAGGTAGAGGCGACCCAGCTCGAAGTGCGCCCCCGGGAGGCGCCCCACGCGGTCGATCGCCCGCTCCATCTCCTCGAGCGCCTCCTCCAGCCTGCCGCGGCGGCGGAGCGCCATGCTCCGATAGCAGCGGGCGAGGGCGGCGTCGGGCCTCTCCTCGAGGTACTGGCCGAGGCGTTCGGCCAGCCGGTCGAGGGCGGGATACGTGCGCGGGACGTTCGTCGAGATGCGGTAGCGGTCGGCGTCCCACGCCGCGAGCTCGCGGGCAGCCTCGATCCCGATGATGCTGAATGGGTCGGACTCGGTCGGGGCGGGCGGGCGCGGGCCGACCCTCAGGTGGGGTTTGGGGGGGCACGGGGGGGGGGGGGGGGGGCGGGGCCGGGCGCCGACGAGGCGGCGGAACCAGGCCTCGGACTCGGTCGCGACGGGCTCCCCCGTGAGGAAGCGGTCGAGGTCCTCGACGAGGGCGGCCATCGTGGGGTAGCGGTGGCCACGGTCCTTCTGCATGCACTTGAGCGCGATCGCCTCGAGGCCCCGCGGGACCTCGGGGCGGATCGAGCGAGGGAAGGGAGGGTCCTCGTGGATCACGCGGTGGAGGACCTCGACGACGCTGTCCCCGTCGAACGGCCGGCGCCCGACGAGCCCATAGTAGAGGGTCGCTCCGAGCGCGTAGACGTCGGTCCGCGCGTCGACGGCGTGGGGCTCCCCGCGGGCCTGCTCGGGGGCCATGTAGCCCGGGGTCCCGACCACCTGCCCCTCCTCGGTCAGCGTGGCGCCGACCTGGCCCGAGAGGTCCCGCGCGATCCCGAAGTCCGTGACGTAGCCGCGCCCTTCCGCGTCGAGGAGGACGTTCTCGGGCTTCACGTCGCGGTGGACGATCCCCTGGGCGTGGGCGTGGTCGAGGGCGGAGGCGACGCCGCGGAGCGCCCGGGCGAGCTGGGTGAAATCGAGCCGGGCCGAGGCGAGGCTCCCCCCCTCCAGGTACTCCATGGCGATGAAGGGGCGCCCCGCGAACTCGTCCATCTCGAAGACCTTGACGATCGAGGGGCTGCGCAGCCGCGCCGTGAAGCGCGCCTCGCGGCGGAAGCGCTCGAAGGCCGCGGACTGGCCCGCGCCGAGGAACTTGAGCGCCACCGGGCGGTCGAGGACCTGGTCGCGGGCGAGGTAGACCACGCCGCTCGCGCCCCGGCCAAGCTGCCGCTCGATCGCGTACTTCGGCGGGGCGAGGGTCTCCTCCACGGGGAACAGCTCGGGGCCGAGGAGGTCGGCCTCGATCGCCTTCGTCGCGAGATCGTGCGCCTCGCTCATGGTCTTTCTTACGTCTTCGCGCGGCTTCCCGTGTCAGAAAGGAGAGTGTAGATTCCGAACGTGTTCCCCGGAACGGCCTGGACGATGATCCGTCGGGCGGGCGAGGACGACCGGGCCGCCCTCGAGCGATTCGCCTCCGAGTACCGCCCCCCGGTGCTGCGGTTTCTCCAGCGGCGGGGCTTCCCCGCGGCCGACGCCGAGGACCTCTGCCAGGAGGTCTTCCTCCGCCTCCTCCGCGGCCGGGTCCTCTCCCGTGCCGAGCCCTCCCGGGGCCGGTTCCGGAACCTCCTCCTCACCGTTGCGACCCGAGTCGTCCAGGACAACGCCCGGCGGCGGCGGCCGGCGGCGCCCCTGGAGGAGGAGCCGGCGGAGGCGGCCGAG